>CAYHJH010000088.1:0-6644 GCA_964356605.1 uncultured Anaerolineaceae bacterium | reverse complement strand
GCGAGACCCTCTCCTCACCGCCCTGGGCGTCATCATTGCGGCCGTTAATTTCGCGCTCGGGTATCCAATCGCTCGGCTCTTCTACCGCAGCGTGCTGAGCGCGCTGCTGAAGCGCAGCTCGGGGAAGTGACCCGGCGAGAACCAGCCCAGACCGACCCCCGCCATTCCCCCACACCGAGCCTCGGATGAAGGCTTGTTGTCTCCCAGTCTTCCCAGCGGCCATTGGCAAGTTCTGCCGCACCCTGGGCGCAGTCTCGGAATCGGTGGGCGGGCTGGTCGGGCGCGTGCGGCAGAGCTAGCGATTCCCTCAGCGCCTGCCGGGCAGTGATGCTCGACCAGCGGAGGGCGCGCTCACTCTTTTACCTTCCGATGCCCCCAGGCCCAGGCCACCGCCTCGGCCCGCGAGCGCATCCCCAACTTGCTGTACAGGTTGCTTACGTGGTTCTTGACGGTGCCCTCTGAGATCGAGAGCTGCCCGGCGATCGCCTCGTTGCTCAACCCCTTGGCCATCAGGCTGAGCACTTCCTCTTCGCGCGGGCTGAGCTGATGCTGCCTCCCCTCTCGCACCGTGCCTTTCACGATGCTCTCGGCGACGGCCGAGCTCAGCCAGGTTTGCCCGGCCGCCACCGCCCGGATGCCTTCCGCGATCCGCCCCGGCTCCTCATCCTTCAATAGGTAGCCGTGGACCCCCGCCTTAAGCATTTCAAACACGTACTCGATGTCACTGTAGGCGCTCAGCACCAGGATCTGGGGCCCGGTTTCCAGCTTGGCCAACTCACGGACCACCTTCACCGGCTGCAGGCCGGGCATGTTGATGTCCAACAGCAGCACGTCCGGCTTGAGCGTGCGGGCCAGCGCGAGGGTCTCATCGCCGTCGATCGCCTCGCCCAGCACCACCAAGTCCGGGTGCTTGGCCAGCTCGTCCTTGATCCCGCTCCGCACTACCGGATGGTCGTCGGCCACCAGCACGCGGATGGTCTTGCCGGTCGGATTTCCGTCTGCTCTATCCATCGGGCTCGGTCTTAGGCAGCGCCGCTCGAGTTGGTCTGGACCGGTACCCGCGCCCGCAGGGTCGTTCCGCTGCCGGGGGCGGATTCGATTTCCAGCGTACCATAGAGCAGTTCCAACCGCTCCCGCAAGCCCACCAGGCCGAAGTGGTCTTCCTCCAGCAACAGCCCCAGCTGCTGCGGGACCCGGAACCCCCTCCCATCGTCCTGAACCAACAACTGGATCTCCTCTGCCCCCAGCACCAGGGTGACGTCCACCTTACGGGCTCCGGCGTGCCGCTCGATATTGTTCAACGCCTCTTGGATCACCCGGTACACGCACAGACCGATCTCCTCCGGGATCTCCAGTTCGGGGTCGCCTTCGACGTGCAGGTCGATCCGCAGCGATCCACTCGACCGCACGGCTCGTTCCCGCAGCTCGGAGCGCACCGCCGTGACCATTCCGAAGTTATCGAGCGCCGGCGGTCGCAGCCGGTGGATCATCCGACGCAGGCCCTCCACGATCCGGAGCATCTCTCCCCTCAACGCCTGCGTCTGACCGCTCTCCAGGTGCGCCAGTCGGTAGTTCATGCCGACCAGCGACTGGATGGCTTCATCGTGCAGCTCGCGCGCCAGCGACTTGCGCTCCTCTTCGCGGGCCTGCAGCAGCCGCTTGTGCAGTTGCTGCACTTCAGCCACGTGCCGGCGGACCTCGCCCGCCAGCCGCACGTTTTCGATGGCGGCCCCGGCGTGGCGGGCCACTAGGTCCAGAATGTCCAGGTCTTCCGCGCTGAACCCTTCCCCGCCGCGCCGCCGGCCCAGCGCCATGACCGCCAGCAGCCCCTCGCTCCCGGCGACCGGGACCATCAGGCAGTCGCTCAAGGCTTGCAGCGCGCTGCGTTCGCCTTTGGTGAGCGGCCGATCCTGCATCGACTCGCGCAGCGCTTCTGCTGAGATCGGCCGTGAGTTTGACTGCAGGTACTGCACCAGTTCGCCCTGAGCGGCTAGGTTCATCGGGCCCGCGTGATTGGCGGCGCCGCCCGGGAGCTCGCACTCGCTCGCCACCAGCGACCCGTCCCGGGTCGCAATGAAAATGCAGGCGCGCTCTAGCCTCAGCGTGTCCTGCAGCCGGGTGCTCAAGGTAGCGGCCAGCGCGTCGCTGTCTCTGTGCTCTTCCAGGCCTTTGGTGATCCGCGCCACCGCCGAGCGGTAGTCGTACCAGCCGCCGTAGAAAGCGAAATCCACCAGCGCCTGGATCCGGCGAGACAGCAACACCGCGGTGGCGGCCAGCAGCAGGATGAGCATCATGTTGAGCAGCGGCTGCTGCAGCAGGTCGCCGGGGAGCAGCGCCTCGATCGCAGTCGTCACCCCCAGATAGATAGCGGCCAGCAGGGCGAAAACCAGAGTATAGGCCGCTCCCCGGCTGAGGAACTTCTCAAGCCGGATCAGCCGGTGCCGGGCGATGGCGTAGCCGTAGGAGGCCGGCACCGCGATCAGGAAGGCGAAGGAGACTTCATAAGACACGAGCGGCCGCATGGTCAGCGCGCCAGGGAGGATGCTCAACACGATCACCAGCAGCAGCCCGAGGCCGCTGCCCAGCGCCACCAGGCGGATCCGCTGCCGGGCATGCACGGTGGTGGCAGTGCGGTAGGAGTTCAGCAGCAGGCCGACTACCAACAGCAGGTTCGCAGAGAGAAAGAGTCGGCCTGCCATAAACACGACGGCGTTCCAGGCGCTGGCCCGCACGCCGGCCGCCCCCAGCAGCAGGAACGGCAGGCTGCCCAACGTGGCCAAGCCGTACAGTGCCGCCGGCAGCGTTCGCGAGCGGCCTCTCGCTTCGGGAAACCGCAGGTGCAGGTGCACCGCGATCGGCCCCGCGAACCACAGCAGGATGTTGAACAGGGTCGAACTCCAAACCGGCCCGGCGGTCGAGATCGATCCAGTTCCCAAGACACCGCTAGCGACCAGGCAAGAACTAAAGAAGAGCCGGGCCAGACCTCCTGCCTGCCCGAAGGCCATCACTGCCACGCCGATCAGCCAGAATGCCAGGCCGCCCGCCAAAGGCACTAGCCTCTGGACGATGATCCTGGGCGGCGGCCGGGTCATCGTCACTATTGATCTGATGTCGGCCCCTAGACGTCGGAGGTCAAAGGCCACCTCGTCCCTTTCGATCAGGCGAGAATAAAGGGGTGGGGCGATCGCCGCTGGTAGCCCCTGCATCCGCAAGACAATGTCCCCTACTTGCAAGAGCTCGGCTGCAGGGCCGTTCGGATCCACGATGAGCACTTCGCCGGACAGCGGATTCCACTCCAGTCCATCGTAGCCGCGACGCAGCTGGATGGAAGCTGCCCAGACTAAGAGCGACAGCGATACAGATGCAAGGAGATAGGGGAAAACGATGCGAAGCCTACCGAGAGCGAGGCTTCTCATCCTTAAAGGGGCGAGGCTTCGATCGAGGGGACAAGGGATCGAATGAGCGCGGAGAGTTGATCCCTGGCGGGTTGAACCGCGCCGGCCGCCTCAAGCGCCTCATCCGCCCGAGCCAGGAATTGGGCTAGCTTTGTGCCCAGGTACAGGGAGGCGCCGCGGTCGCCCAGCATCTCAATCACTTCCATCCCTGAAGGCGCGTTGGGGGTGCAGTCCCGCATCAGTAGCATCAGTCTTTCCCGGTCCTGCGGTGAGGCCGTCTCCAGGCAGTATGCCACAGGAAGCGGTGGAGCGAGCTGGCCGTCATTGAGGTCGCCCAGGTCATCGCTGATCTGAACCATCAGCCCAAGGTTGAGACCGTACACTCCATAACGGGCTACAACGTCCTCCTCCGCAGCTGCCATGCGCGCGCCGGACCGGCAGGCCAGGGCGAAGAAGGCGCCCGACTTCGCTTCGGCCACGGCCCAGGCTCGCTCGAGCGAGGGCCTGGGGTCCGTCAGGTCGAGGTGCTGGCCGCTCACCATGTGCAACCCTGTTCGCTGAAAGTCTTCGATCAGCAGTTGGATCGGCCTACGCTGGATGCCGAGCCGGTACAGTACGACCCAGGCGCTGGTGAGCAACCCGGTGGCGACGTTGATGGCGCCCCCTTCTCCAAGTGCTTCCCACCATGGTTCCGGGGGATCGCCATCCTGAACCGCGTCGAAGATGTGCGCTGCGCAGTAGATCAGCGCCCAAGCGGCGGCTACTCCGTCGGCGTCTCGCGGCTCGCCGCCCGCTGCCTGGCAGCATAGACCCGGCAGCGACAGCCAGGAGTGACGGGGCGTGGAGTCCTGGGGCTGGATGTCCCTTGAGGAAAGGGACTGGCGCATGGCGTCGATGTATTCCGGCCATGCGCCAGCAGCAGCCCAAGCTTCGTAGACAGTCCGAAGTACCTGTGTTTCGGTGGCTATGTCGGGCGGGCGTTCAACTGAGCTTCGTACCAGGGGATCTCTGCCTGCGGCTTGACCCTACTGATCTGGGACACATACCAAGGGATGTCCGCGCTTGGAGTTTTCTTCGGCTCCAGGGCAGCCATCAGTGCCCGAAGCTCCTCTGGTTCCAATATCACCCTCTCCTTGCGGAGTGTGGCCTCCGAGTCGGCCCGGAATGCGGCCGCGAATGCCGAATCGGTCGCGATTCGGTGAACGACCTGTTCTAACGTCATCGATCCCTCCTCACTATTAGTTGGCCGAAGCGCCTCAAACCAGCATATCGGACCCTGGTACGGTTGTCATGTCCCGCCGGTCACGGATTGCACTATGACTTCTACCCTACTGGCAGTGAAGCGAGCCCACCGTTTCATCCACGGCCGGCTAGTACCGGCGGGGTAAGGTCAAAGTCACGCTCGGAATCGTGACTGCTGCATCATGACGACCCGCGACGCCGGCAGTAAGCTCTGGACACGGGGTCGCGAGGGGCAATGCACAGATTAGGTAGTTCCACCCGCTCAGTCCAGACCCGGTTCTTGATTCGGGCCAGGAGCAGGAAGAGAGGTCCAGATGACACGCGAGCCAGCCCACCAGGCGCAGCGTAGTAGCCAGCAAATGTTGATCAGCATCCTGGCCAATACCGCGGACGGGATCGTGGTGGTCGACGAGTTCGCCCAGATCCAAGAGTGGAATCTGGCCCAGGTGCGGATCACAGGTATCACCCAACCGGAAGCGCTGGGAGAGCCGCTGTTCGAGGTGCTCTTTCGGCTAACGCCTCCCGAGAAGCGTACGATCGGCGCCTACATCAAGACCAAGGAACGAATTTCAGAATTCTTGCTGCATGGAAAGGCTTCCGGCCTGGACGGCCCGGTCGAAACCGAAATCGTGCGGATAGATGGAACCCGGCGGGTGGTTGAAAACCTATACTTCCCGATCCGCCAGAATGGAGAGATGAGGGCCGGTTGTATTACTCGCGACATCAGCGAACGCAAAGGGCTGGAGAATGCCCGGCTCGAGAGTGTGCAGACGAGGGAGGAGTTCCTATCCAGGGCTTCTCACAGCCTGCGCAGCCCGCTGCAGGGATTGCTCGGCAATTTGGAAATGCTGAAATCGAAGGAGGCCTTATCCGAGGCGGAACGGGAGGCGGCCCTCGAACGGGCCGTTCGGTCGGCGCATCGCCTGGCAGGCCTGATCCAGGGCCTGACCGAAACCGCCGGCTTCCAGACCAGCGTCGAACTGGACCTGGAAGAGGTGGACATCAAACGCATCATTGAAGACGCGCTTGAGTCGCTGAAGGGGCTGGCCGCTGGCAAGGGGGTTCCCGTCGCCTATGCCCCGGAGGCAGTGGCTCGTCCGGTGCGGGCCGATCGGTCGCGCTTGGTGCAGGTGCTCCGGGGACTGTTGGGGAACGCCATCCGCGCCTCCGAGGCCGGCAGCCCGGTGCTGGTCACCTCGGCTGCGCAGGTTGGGGAAGTGACGGTTCAGGTCATTGACCACGGACCGGGGATCCCCTCCGGCTCCGAGCCAGAGTTGTTCGGCCAGGTGCTGATGCCGGGCGAGGAGGGTCCGGGCACCGGGGGCCCGGGGCTGTACCTCCTGAAGAAGATCATTGAGGCCCACGGCGGCCGGATGGGTGTCCAGAGCCAATTGGGGGTGGGCAGCACGTTTTACTTCTCGCTACCTGCCGCGGGGGAGGGTTAGGGCGTGGTATCTGTGGAGGCCCCAGCCTTGAGTCGAAATGCTGCTACTGGTCGAGCTGATCTTGCCGAGCGGGAGATTTTTGGCATTGACGGCGCTCTTCCTTACGTTTCGAGCGTCCTGGTATCCGGACAGCGCCGGAGGGCGCGTTGGATGTCCGGTGCCGAGTGGGCGCGCCAGTCCGGAGAGCACATCATCCATAGCCACATGCGCACTCCCCAGCGGGTGCAGCGAGCATCGGACTTTCTCGAAAACGTAGTGCGTCGCGTCTACTACGCGGTGGCCATACTCTGCGCCATGGGACCGATCGTGCTGCCTTTTTTGCGGGTCGAACTGCCAAACCACACCTCTGCCTGGCTAGCTCTATCGACAGTGACTCTTGCGGGGGCGTATATCCTGTTGCTCAACTGGCAGAGCTTAGATGACGACCGCTAGATCGTGTTGAGCAAGACGATGCGGGCGGCCGAGGAACGCACTTAGTCGGGGCAAGGCCTATAGCTGCTTTATCTGTTCGCTTGGTCATACAGCAATCACTACTCGATGGACGCTCTCAACCGGCGACTGC
>CAYHJH010000087.1:5490-6647 GCA_964356605.1 uncultured Anaerolineaceae bacterium | reverse complement strand
ACGTTCGAGTTGGTATTCGAGCCGGTCATGAAGGCCCCCAGCGCGCCGATCCAGGGCGACAGTGCCGGAAAGGACCGGCCGGCCGTCTGGGCCAGCCCGTCGGCCAAGAGCTGGGTCATGCCGGCGTGCGCCATCACGACCGCCATTGAGACCAGCGCCAAGACGGCGACGCTGGCCGGGAGCACGCGGGAGACCGTGCCCTCCAGGATCCGGCGCGCCGAGCCAGGGGCGTAGCGGCCGGCTCGCTGGTAGATCAGATAACCCACGACCGCCGAGTAGGCTAACAGCGCGCCCGGATGCCGGAAGATCGGGATGATCCGGCCTGATTCTGCCGGCGTAACGTATCCCAGACTCGTTCTGAGTTCCGGGAACTCCAGCCGGATCTGGACCCTTCCCAGGAATTCCCCCAATGGCGAAATCAGCTGCACCGCCAGCGTGATCAGGATCAAAATTAGGTACGCGGAGAGCGCCAGCGCGAGTGGCCGGGCGGCCTCCTTGCCACCGGGCTGGCGGGCAAACAGCAGCCCAACAGTCAATCCTGCCAGGCTGCCGCCGAACCCGGCCAGGTGCCACAGCTCGTGCGTGGCCAGCCAATACTGCACCCCGCCCATCACCGCCCCCAGGAGCAGGATGGCTCCCGCCAGTCGGCGCACCGCGCCCCAATTCCCGGCCGCATGGGCGGCCGTGATGCCGCAACCAAATCCGGCCATGCCCAGCAAGGCGGCCGCCGGCGGCGCCAGCTGCTCGGCGGGCAGGCCGGTCGCCACCATCAAAGCCTGGAACGAAGAACCCAAGGAGCCAAAGGTCACCGACCAGGCGTGCCCCAGCGAGGGGATGACCACTGCCGCGATCGGCTGGAAGCCGAGGCCGACGAGCAGTGGCGCCGTCACCGCGACCGGAACTCCAAACCCGCCCACACCCTGCAGAAACGAGGCGAAAGGCCACCCGATGAGCAGCGCCTGCATCCCGCGATCTTGGACCAACCGCGGCAGCGACTCGCTGATCACGGCCACCGCACCAGCCTCATCGGCCACGCGGTAGAGCAGAAAGGCGCCCCAGATGATCAACAGCACATCCAGCGCCAGCAGCAGCGCCTTGACATGCGCCAACTCCAAGAGCTGCATCCCTGCTCCAAAACGAAGGGCCGCCAGGATCAC
>CAYHJH010000087.1:1722-5390 GCA_964356605.1 uncultured Anaerolineaceae bacterium | reverse complement strand
TCGCAGTAGCGAAAAGCCAGGATCGAGCCCAGCCCGAAGGCCAGCGTGAGGCCCGCCAAGATGGCGAAGAGCTGACCGTCCGACAGGCTGGAGAAGGTGGGAAAGGCATCGGCTACATCTCCCAGCAGCGAGCGGCGGATCAATTCCAACCAGTAGGAGAGCGGTATCACGAACCCGATCGGGCGCAGCCAGTTGGGGAGCACCTCCAGCGGGAAGATGGCCCCGCTGAACAAATACAGAGCTCCCGAAACGGCTTCCCCAATCTGATAGATGCTTTGCGCCAAGAGTAGAGTGATGCCGGCAAGCAACAGACCCAGCATTGCCAGCGTCACGACTCCCAAGCCGAGCGCCGCCAGGAAGCTTGGCCAGTTGATCGAAGCTGGCTCGAGCCGCAGATTCAGGAACAAAACTCCAGCCAACAAAGTGACCGCAACCGAGATCGTTCCAGTTAGAAAGCGGGCGGCTCCCCGCCCAATTAAGTAGTAAGGCATACGGAGGGGCGCGATGTATAGATACTTGAGCGTACGGTAGTGTTCACGGTCTTCGATCACCGACCACGAGATGCCGGTCATGATGTGCCCGACGTAGATATAGAAGGCGTTCCCAAGCAGGATATAGGAGAAGATGGGGGAATCAAAGTCACCGCGAGTAATGACCCCGTACATCACGACCAGGATGGCGGATCCTGCCACCGGCTTGATGATCGAATAGACCGCAAAGAGAAACGGGTCGGTCCAGTTCGATTCGATCTGCCAGCCCAGCCAAGCCGCGACCCGGAAAGAGCGCAGCGCCTCAGACATTTATGTCATCTCCGTCAAGGCCCGCGAGCCAAGTCCGAACGCTCAAGCCATTATGGCGGCCCGCTATCTGCCTCATCGGTTACGGTCCGTGAGACGTCCTTCACGAATGGCCAGCCGTTCCATGTAGGCCAGCAGGTAGCGGGCAATAAAAAGAAATACCACCCCGAGGCCGGCCAGAATGCCCAGCTCAACCGGGACAGCCAGAAATCCCGATGCCGGCCCCGCCTCAAAGACCAGCTGTCGCATGGCGTCCAGTCCCAGCGTCATTGGGATAATTGAAGCCCCTAGCGCCACCCAAAAGTTAAAGCTGCGGACCGGGAAGTAGAACCCCGAAAGTAAGTACACCGGTTCTTGAGCCAAGTTCGACAGATGCCATGCCTCCCGGTTGAGAAGTAAGAAGGCAGAGGCAGTAATCATTCCCATCCCGTAGAGCGCGACCATCGAGAGCATGAACGCCAGAACAAGCAGCCCTAGAGAGGCCACCGCGAACTGCACGTTAAAGAGGATTGTGCCAAGCAGGATGATCACCAATGCCCGCAGAACGGTGGCCGTCATCCCACCCAGAGCCATGCCGAGCAATATCCCCATCAAGGATGCCGGCGCCATCGTGTATAGGGCCAGGTTGCCCATCTCCTTTTCCCAGAAGAACTGGCTCGACATATTCCAGAGCACGTTTAACCAAAAGGCGGTCATGGCGCCGCCCATTAGAACGAAGCCCACGTATTCCTCTGGCGCCCCGATGGCGCGATAGATGAACACGTAGGCCGAAACCGCCAGCATCGGCAGGAATACGTCGAAAAACATCCACGATCGCTCTCGCTGTTGGCCGATTATTCGGGGATAGGCGCGGCCTACAACGGTCCTCACAAATAGCTCGGCTGGCGAGACATTAGCCACCTGGTTTTTCCTCGACCTCCTGCATGCTCATCCCCACCAGCTTGAGGAACACGTCTTCCAGGGTCGGCTCCCGCTTCTCTAGATTACGCAATCGGATATTGTGCTGCGTCAGCTGACCCACCACAGCAGGCAAGATCCCTTCGTCCTCCAGAATGAACTCCAGCGTAGAGCCGCCCTCCACGGGCCGATGCACGAACTGCTTCACACCCTCGATCCGCTTGAACTCCTCCGGCTCCGTCCCATCCAGCGGGCTGACTTCCAGTTTGAAGATCGCCTCTCGCTGCAGCTGCCGCTTGAGAGTCGCCGGGGTATCGGAGGCGAGCACCTTCCCCTGGTTGATGATTGCCACTCGATCGCACAGCTCGTCGGCCTCCACCATGTAGTGAGTCGTTAGTAGCACCGTACGACCCGGGTGCTCGTCCATCCAGCTGCGAATGAAACTGCGCACGTCCCGGGCCGCGCCGACATCCAGACCCAAGGTCGGTTCGTCCAGGAAAATGACCAACGGATCGGTCATAAACCCACGCACCACATTCATCTTCTGCCGCATGCCGGTGGAGAGCTCGGAGGTCTTGGTATTGAGCCGATCGGCCAGCCCGACAATCTCTAAGAGTTGGCGGATGCGCTCGTTCGCCCGCCTGGACGGCATGCCATAGAACTGGGAGAACATCCACAGGTTCTCCCGCACAGTGAGCAAGCCGTAGCCCGACGACTCGCCGCCCGAAACCATGTTGATGAGCGGGCGGATCCGCTGCGGCTGAGCCACAACGTCGTGGCCAGCCACCCAGGCATGTCCGCTGGTCGGCGCGAGTAGGGTGGTCAGGATCTTAATTAAGGTGGTCTTGCCGGCCCCGTTTGGCCCCAGCAGTCCAAAGAGCTCGCCGGGGGCGACCTCCAGGCTCACCTCCTTGAGCGCCACTCGCTCCTTGGGTTCCCCTTTCTTGCGCTCTCGGATCTTGTAGACCCGGCCCACTGCTTCGGTCTTAACTGCGAGGGATTCCATATCTATCTGCCAGGGCGGTCATCCTATCCCATCCATAGGGGGTGGTCAATGTTCGGTGAAGCCAACCGAATGAAGAACCACGCCTTTCTGTCTGTTGTAAGCAGAGCGTAAGGTCGGCCAGCCGGAGAGGAAGCTAGACTGGACCCCAGTGATGCACATGCAGCAAGATGTCACCCTAACTGCGCCGGCGAGGATTGCTGTGACCAATGGCCAGCTCGAGCACAGGATGCTCGTGCTGACCGCGCGCCTGAAGGTCCCCGGCCTACTCGAAACCATGACCGATCAGGCCCCAGAAGTGCGCCGGGTCATGGCCAAGATCGAGGCGGACCTCGGGCCCAGCATCGCCGCTTTGGACGGCGGCGGATGGTCAGTTAACTCGCATTCGGTGACCCTCTACAACGGGCTGGTCATCGCCAGCTTTTTGCTGAGTCGCTAGGGCGCTCTAATCCATTGAGGCGACTCCGCACGGGGTCGAGTGGAATCTCACTTGAGAGATTCACGTTGCGCGCCCAAGGACAGGTGTCGGTGGTAGGGATCGGGCGTGTGCGAGTTATTTGTCCAACACTACGAGAGATCGTCGACGATCTCCGCCAGGTGAGTAAGTGGCCATAAGCATGCCAATCCAGAGCTTAGGCAAATACCAGCTGCTTGAGCAGGTTGGGCAGGGTGGGATGGCCACTGTATTTAAGGCCATTGACCCTGCCACCAACTCTTACTGGGCGATGAAGGTGCTCAATCCGATGATGGCCCAGGACCCCCAGTTTGGGAAACGCTTCGAGCGCGAGGCCGAGGTGGTGATGCGGCTGCAGCATCCCCATATCGTGCCCGTCGTGGACTACGGCCAAGCGAACGGGTACGCCTACCTGGTGATGCCGCTGCTCCAGGTCGGAAGCCTGGCAGACCGCCTGCGGGATGGGCCGCTTACACCGCTCGAGGGTGGCCGGGTGGTTAGAGAGCTCGCGGGTGCT
>CAYHJH010000087.1:0-1622 GCA_964356605.1 uncultured Anaerolineaceae bacterium | reverse complement strand
GAAACCCCGATGGCGGTGATGCTGAAGCACATCAACGAGCCCGTTCCGCCGGCCCGGCTGAAGAGCCCGAGCGTGCCGGAGGCCATCGAGCGGGTGATCCAGAAGGCGACTGCCAAGAAACCTGAGGAGCGCTTCGGGTCGTTGGCCGAGCTGAACCAGGCTTTTCAGGCCGCGCTCGCTCATGCCCAGGATCCGTTCTCCAACCCGGCCCCATTCATCGAGGTTCCGCCCTCCTCCATCGCCACCCCGATATCGGTCATGGAGGTCGCACCCCAACCGAAGAGGAAACGGAATCGCGTAGCCCGCCTGGCGGCCGCGGCTGTATTGCTGCTGCTCTTCCTGGCTTGCCCATTGAGCGGTCCCCGGGTGATGGCACTGATCCGGGCAGTCTCGAGCCCCGCCGAAGGCAGCATTCTCTCGCCGGAGGACCTGAGCAAGCCGCAGTTGACCGCTTTGGCAGGAACGATCGAGGCCCTGTCGACCCAATTGGCGGCCTCCGGTCAGGGTACCCAATCGCCCGAGCAGATTCAGACCGCCGTAATGGAAACGCTGATTGCCGACGCCGGCAATGAAGGGCTCGTGCTCGACCCGAGCGGGACGCCGATCATACTCCTGGGACTTGGAGACACCGCAACGCCGCTCTACACTTCAACCCCCGGCCCTTCACCCACTGCAACCAAGACGGTCACGCCGGGACCGTCCCCAACCGCCAGCAAGACCCCGACAATCACCTATACACCGAACCCGGGTCCTTCGCCGACGCCGAGCGACACACCCACAGCTACTTACACACCCAGCCCCGGCCCGTCGCCGTCCCCGACCAGAACTCCGACACCAACCATCACACCGACGGACACCGACACCCCCATCCCCTCGGCGACGCCAACTCGGACTCCCACGTCGACGATTACCTACACGCCCAGCCCGGGCCCCTCGCCGACCAAGACGCCGACCCCGACCAAGACGCCGACCAAGACACCGACCAAGACACCGACGCCGACTCCAACCCGGACTCCGACATTCATGCCGAGCAGCACGCCGCCGACCACCCCAACATCGACCGGCGGTTCAGCCGTTACACCGACGCTCACGCCTGACCCATGCATGAATATCGAATTTACCGGATTCTGGTTCGATAGGAAGGAAATGCGGGTCAACATTCGGAATGACAATCCGGTTAGCATTCCGATCATGTGGATTCACGTGTATTGGCCGAATCCCAACGGAATGCTGGAGAAGGTCAAATTGAACGGCGACGAAATCTGGCAGGGAGCAGATGATCCACTCGAGGCCTGGATCACCGGCACCAACTTCCTCGGGCCTGGTCCCAACTCACTCACATTCATCTTCGAAAACGATACCCAACCTCCTCCTGGATACTGGCTTGAGATCGAGTTCGCCGGCGGATGCCATAAATCGGGTGGGCCTTAGGCCAGACACCTCAGCTGGCTGTTCTCACGCATTGGATTTGACGATTTGTGATTTCATGCACTAGCGTAGGGATTCCGTCTGTTGGGCGTGGAATCAGCGACCAGCAGAATCGCCCCAAGCAGCGTAGTCTTATATGCGGAAGGGTTGAATCTCTTCTTCTCCTCCTTACAAGAGAGCCGGGGTCGGCGTCC
>CAYHJH010000086.1:0-6652 GCA_964356605.1 uncultured Anaerolineaceae bacterium | reverse complement strand
CACTGAATCCCGAAGTTAACGCCTCGCGTGGGCTGAGCTACTTAGCCCGCGGGTTCGAATTGGCAGGCGGCGATTTCGGGTTGGCCCTTGCCGGATACAACGCCGGACACGGGGTCATCGCTCGGCCGCCGGCGACCTGGCCCGCTGAAACGCAGCGCTACGTGAATTGGGGCACCCAAATCCTGGGCGACTTACGCGCGGGGTCGGTGCCGAGTCCGGGGCTCGAGGCCTGGCTGGCAGCCGGAGGAGCAAGCCTGTGTCGACGAGCCGCCGCCGAGCTTGGGATCAACTAGGCCAATCGTGCATTCGACCGGCCCCCGTTGAGACGGGGCAACCACACTGAGAAGGTCGTTCCTTTGCCTACTTCAGAGGCCACTTCGATCTTGCCCTGGTGGCTGCGAGTGATCCAATAAGCGATGGAGAGACCTAGGCCGGCCCCGCCGAATTCGCTGTGCTTGCGAGCCGAATCGATCCGATAGAAGCGCTCGAATATGTGCGGCAGTTCCGCTTGAGGCATTCCCCGCCCGGTGTCGGACACCGTCAGCCGGGCCCAGTCTTCGACACTAGCCAGCGAGAGCGTGACCACCCCACCGGAGGGCGTGTGATCGAGCGCGTTGGCGACCAGATTTAGAAAGACCTGCTTCAAGCGGTCACGGTCCCCTCGCACCTGAACCTGCTCCTCTCGACCGATCTCGACCCGCACAGCATTCGCCGCCAAGACTTTGGCTTGCTTGAACACTTCCAGCATCAACGTGTCGAGTTCAATGTTTTCCAGCGCCAAAGGCAATCGACCGGACTCGGCTTGCGCCAATAGCAGCAGATCATTCACCATCCGCGACATCCGATCGACCTCCGACTTTATGGCCTCCAGGGATTCCGGATCCACACTTCTCATTCGCCGGATGAGGTCGACATTTCCTCGAATTGTGGTGAGTGGCGTGCGCAGCTCATGGGAGACATCCGCCAGGAAGCGACGCTGGGTCTCGAAAAGTCCTTCCAGCCGCTCCAGGGTTTCATTGAAAGCTAGCGTCAATCGACCGACCTCATCGCTGGGTGGACCGGTCAGCGGGATGCGGCGCGAGAGATCGTCCGCCCGCGTGATGTGCAGCGCAGTCTCGGTAACTTTGTCCAAGGGCCGAAGCGCCGCGCTGGCGGTAGACCAACCTACCAATCCCGCCACGGCGACTGCCACGACTCCTCCCACCAGCATAAGGAACAAGAGATTCCGCAACGCTTGCTGCACGGTATCCAGCGAACTCGCCAACTGCAAATGCCCGACGACCCGATTCTCCGGTTGGGCGATCAGAGGGTAGGTCAATACCCGATACTCGGTGTCTCCGAGCATCGCGCTCCGGAACCGAGCTGTAGTCAGTCCTGGCGCCAACTCATCCAGGGGCAGGTCCCGCAGGCCGGCGTCCTGGGCAGCGAGCGTCCCGTCCGTCCGCCACACCTGAACTTGAACTTCGGCGGTGAGATCCAGCGCGAGGGGTGGAAATCCAATCACGCCATCAACGGTACGAATCGCGGCGCTGCGAATGTCATCCGCAGTCGAAAGCAGCGAGTCATCCACCTGCTTCGTAAGCAGGTAGGAGAGCAGCAGGTACACCGCTGTCCCGAACAATAGCAGCACACCCGCCAGCAGCCCGCTGTACCACAAGGTCAGCCGCGCCCGCAGGGTCATCACTCCTCCCGAAGCACGTAACCCACGCCGCGCACGGTGTGAATCAGGCGCGCTTCTTTCGCCGCCTCGGTTTTCTGGCGCAAGTAACGAACGTAGACCTCGATGATATTGCTCTCTCCCCCAAAGTCGTATCCCCACACCCGCTCGTAGATCAGGTCCCGGGTCAAGACCTGCCGGGGATGGCGCAGGAAGAGTTCGAGCAGCTCGTATTCCTTGGCAGTGAGCACGATCTCACGGCTGCCTCGAAAGGCCTGGTGTGTGCCGGTGTCCAGTCGCAGATCGGCAAACGAGATCACCTCCGGCGCTTCTTCGGGCTTCGCTCGCCTCAACAAGGCCCGGATGCGCGCCAGGAGCTCGTCAAAATCGAACGGCTTGACCAGATAATCGTCCGCGCCGGCGTCGAGACCTTCCACTCGGTCGGCCACCGCGTCCTTTGCCGTCAGCATCAAGATCGGAACATCGCCGGCCGATCGCAGCCTGCGGCACACTTCCAAACCATCCAGGCCGGGCAGCATCCAATCCAGCACAACCAGGTCTGGCGGGCGCTCCCGGGCCTTCACTAATCCTTCGGGGCCGTCTGCCGCGGTCTCCACCGAGTATCCCTCGTACGCCAGCCCCCGCCGAAGCAGTTGCAGGATGCTGACATCATCTTCGATTACCAGGATATGCTCACGCATCGCGACTATGGTACCGCGGGAGTCGCCCGCCTACACAGTTGAGCGGCATGGCGCGGACTTGATCCCAATCATCAACAGATCCCACCGACTGGAGTCGGCTCTTCGTAATTCTCGCCACGGATTTGCAGACAACAGCAAGGGCTGTCCTCGACGGACAGCCCTTGGCGGTACGCACTTTCAGGGAGCGGACTGCGGCCCGATTGCCCCAAGGCAGCAGCCCGGGGCGGTCCGCAAGCTTCCCGATCTAACTCCCGCTAGATCAGCTCGACGGTGGCCCCGGCGGCTTCCAGCTTGGTCTTGGCGTTATGGGCCGCTTCCTTGCTCGCCCCGTCCAGGATCTTGGCCCCGGCGGTCTCGGCCAGGTCCTTGGCGTCTTTGAGGCCAAGGGTCGTGACTTGCCGAATGGCTTTGATGACGTCGATCTTCTTTGGACCGACATCTTTCAGAATGAGCTGAAATTCGGTCTTCTCTTCCACCGGCTCCGCCTCGGCGGCGGTCATGGCCGGACCGGCAGCGACGGCGACCGGCGCAGCCGCCGAAACGCCCCACTCCTCTTCCAGCATTTTGGTCAGCTCCGCCGCCTCGAGGACGGTCAGATTTCCGAGCTGATCTGCGAGTTTCTTTAGGTCTGTCATGCGAACGATCTCCTTACTTATTGAATTTTTCTAACTTTTGGCCCGCGCCTACGCGGGCTCCGAGCTCTGACTTTGAGAATAGGCGCGGATTACCCCTGCCAGATTTCTAAGCACAGCTGCCAGCACACGGGCTGCCTGGCTAGCGGGTGTCGTAAGCAGCCCGAGCAGCCGCGCTCGGACGACAGGCAGGGGCGGCAGGTCGGCCAGCAGGGTGATCTGAGCCGCGTCATAAAGCTTCCCTTCGATCAGACCACCTTTGACACGCATGCCTTCGCTCGCTCGGGTGAGATCCACGATTGCTTTGGCAACCGGTTGGACATCCTCCAGCGCGAAACCGATGGCCGTCGTGCCCTGCATTGAGCCTTCGGGCAGCGGGAGCTTGAGCTCCTTGAACGCCAGGTCCACCAACGTGTTCTTGACGATATGAAATTCCCCACCGAGCTCCCGGATCTGATTTCGCAGCCCTTCCAACTGTTTGACTGTCAACCCAGAATAGGAAGTCAGGATCACGGCCTTGGATTTCTTGGCCAAGTCTTGATATTGGGCCACGAGGGCCTGCTTGCGTTTTCTTGTAACTGCCAATCTCTCACACCTCCATCCGCAGAAAAAAACCTTTGCCGGTCACAGGTCGCTCCGGCAAAGGCTCACCTCTCCGCACGTTACGGAGTCTTGATCCTTCACCTCGGCAGGAGATTAAGCTCCGGCTGAACGAAGCGCCTGCTGTCTTAGGCAATTTGATTGAGTCTTCTTCCCCATCGCGGCTGACCGAGGGTCAGTCCTTCCCAAGCTGCCGCCGCGAGGAGCTCTGGATCTTCCTCCTTACATCGCCTGCGCGGCGACCGCGTCCACTTTCACTCCCGGCCCCATCGTGCTGGTGACCACCACCTTGCGCACGTAAGTTCCTTTGGCGGAAGCCGGGCGGGCACGCGTCACCACATCCATCAGGGCGGCCATGTTGTCATAGAGCATATCGATCTCAAAGGAGGCCTTGCCGATCGGTATATGCAAATTGGCACTCTTGTCTAACCGGAATTCGACCCGACCTGCCTTGAGCTCCTTGATCACGCGCGCCAGGTCTTGTCCCGGGACCACCGTCCCTGCCTTAGGATTGGGCATCAGACCTCTCGGGCCCAGGATTTTCCCTAGTCTCCCCACTTTCCCCATCATAGCAGGGGTCGCGACGCAAGCATCAAAGTCCGTCCAACCTTTCTGAATCCGATCGATGAGCTCATCGTCAGCAACAAAGTCCGCGCCAGCCTGCTGCGCCAGACGGGCATCATCTCCCTCTGCAAATGCGACCACTCGCACTGACTTTCCCAGCCCATGCGGAAACTGTACGGTCTCCCGGATCTGCTGCTCCGCCTGCTTAGGGTCGACGCCGAGTCGAATGTGAACTTCGATCGTTCCGTCGAACTTGCTGAAGGATGTCTCCCTCACCAACTGAAGCGCGTTTCGCGGTTCATAGAACTGTTCCCGGTCAATCTTTTCGACCGCTGCTCGGTAGTTTTTTCCGTGTCTTGCCATCGATCGCTACTCCGTGACCTCGATGCCCATGTTGCGGGCCGTCCCCTCGATCTGCCGCATCGCGCCCTCCAGATCGATCGCATTCAAATCCTTCAGCTTGACCTCGGCGATCTCCCGGATCTGATCGCGCGACACTGTCCCGACCTTCTGGCGATTGGGCTCGGCCGATCCCTTCTCAACTCCGGCAGCCTTGCGAAGCAACACCGCCGCGGGCGGGGTCTTCAAGGTGAAGCTGAAGCTCCCGTCTGTGTAAATGGTGATCTCGGCCGGAATGATCTCGCCGGTCTGACTTATTGTCCGGGCGTTGTACTCCTTGCAAAAAGCCATCAGATTGATACCGTGGGGAGCCAGCACCGGTCCAATGGGGGGAGCCGGATTGGCCCTCCCGGCCTCAATCTGCAGCTTCACAACGGTCTTTACCTTCTTAGCCACTTTGTCGCTTCGCTCCTAGCCCTCAGCAGACAGCCATCAGCATTCAGCATTCAGCCAACTGCAAGAATTGAATCAGCCGAATTCGCCCCTGCCGTGCGGGCGGGGCTGATCGCTGATTGCTGATTGCTGACCGCTGTAGTCATGCCTTTTCTACCTGCAATAAGTCCAACTCCACCGGTGTGTCTCGGCCAAAGAATGAGACCATCACCCGCACCTTCGCCCGGTCCACATCGATATTGTCCACGGTGCCGATGAAGTCGTTGAATGGTCCGTCGATAATCCGTACCTTCTGGCCAGTCTTGTAATTAACCTTGATCCGCGGCGCCTCCGCCTCCATCCTGCGGATAATCTTCGAGACTTCCTCCGGCCGCAGCGGAGTGGGCTCATTGCCCATCCCGACGAAGCCGGTGACCCCCGGCGTGTTGCGGACCACGTACCAGGAGTCTTCGTTCATGATCATCTGCACCAGGATGTAGCCGGGAAACACGCGCCGCTCGACGGTTCTCCGCTTGCCTTCCCGAACTTCCATCTCCTCTTCGGTCGGGACCACGACATCGAAGATCTTGTCCTTCATGTTCATGGTGTCGATGCGCTGCTCAAGATTGTGGCGAACCTTGTTCTCGTAGCCGGAGTAGCAGTGAACCACATACCACTGCCGCCCGTCGTCCGGCTCCACGTAGATGACTTCAGCAATTTCCGCGGCCTCGGCCTCAGCTTTGACCGGGCCATCTTCACCGCCGGCCTCGGCTTCCTCCAGCACTTCAATGGCTTCGGCAAACACGTCCAAGTCGTAGGCTTCGACCGAAATCTGCTCAGGCGGCGCGTCGCTCGCGGCCGGTTGCGAAGTTGCCTGCTCGAAGGAGGTCTGCGGCTCCTCCGCTATGGGAGGGCTGTCCGGTTCGACTGGCTGTGCCTCCCCTTCCAATGGCGTGTCAGCCGACATTCCCTCGGACCCCACCGCTTCAACTTCGGCCGTCGACTCCGGAATCAAAGCCTCCGCCTCAAGTTCAGGCGCCAGTTCCATATCACCGCCTTCGGAGGGTCTGGTCTCCAGCGCTTCCGCCCCCATTCCTTGCTGGAGCTGCTGCCCTTCTTCTTCGCGCTCTACCACTATAGAGATCCCATCATCCCAGGCTGATAATGAAGCCCACCAACCTGGCAAACAAGAAATCCAAGAACCCCAAGAGGGCGCTCGACACCACAACCACAGCAAGCACCAACACGGTGAGCTGGATGGCATCCTGGCGGGTCGGCCAGGTGACCTTCTTGAGCTCCACAGTGGTCTCTCGCACCAGCCGGCTGATCGGGTTCGACCGCCCCCGGGCAAGTTGTGCCTTCGCCAATCTGTATCTCCTCGGGGCAACCACCACACCTCGACAGTCCGGCGTCGTGATTGCTCAGGCAGGCCAGGCAGGACTTGAACCCGCAACCCCCGGTTTTGGAGACCGGTGCTCTGCCAATTGAGCTACTGGCCTACAGTGTTATTTGGTTTCGCGGTGCAGTGTATGTTTCCTGTCCCGCGGACAGTACTTCAGCATTTCAATTCGGCCCGGATCATTCCTTCTGCTCTTCACGGTCGTGTAATTCCGATTATTGCAGACTGTGCACTCCAGAGTAACAATCGGACGGGAGTCTTTCTTCGCCATGGCTGCTGCTCGCTACTCCAGGATGTTGGTGATCACTCCGGCCCCCACCGTCAGGCC
>CAYHJH010000085.1:0-6661 GCA_964356605.1 uncultured Anaerolineaceae bacterium | reverse complement strand
GCATGCCAAGATAACGGGTGGACAGGTCCATTGGTGCGCTCCTCAGCCGACGGCGCCAGGTCGCATTCGTAAGTTGGGAGGCCGGCTCACTTGCCGTTCCAAGGTTGTGCCAGGCGCTCGAGACGAGTCCACTGCTCGGCCACATCCTGTTCAGCCGCGGCCAGCAGCTCGCCCGCGCGTTGCGGATGGCTCAGCGTAAGCAGCCGGAAACGCCCTTCCGCGTACATGTAATCAGAGAGCGGCAAAGCCGGCGCCCGCGAGTCTAGCTGCAGCGGGTTCTCGCCGTTGGCGGTCCGGCGCGGGTCAAAGCGGTAGAGCGGCCAGTAGCCCGACCGCACGGCCCGGTCTTGCTGTTCCAGGCCGTAGCGCATGTCGTAAGCATGGGCGATGCAGTGCGAGTAGGCGATGATCAACGAGGGGCCCTGGTAGCTCTCGGCCTCCAGGAAGGCCTGCAGTGTCTGCCGGTCGTCCGCGCCCATCGCGATCCGGGCAACGTATGCGCTCCCATACGTCATGGCCAGCTGCCCCAGGTCTTTCTTGGGCAAGGGCTTGCCAGCGGCCGCAAACTTGGCGACCGCCCCGCGCGGGGTGGCCTTGGACTGCTGGCCGCCGGTGTTGGAGTAGACCTCGGTGTCCAGCACCAGAATGTTCACATCTTTTCCGGAGGCCAACACGTGATCGAGCCCGCCGTAGCCAATGTCGTAGGCCCATCCGTCGCCTCCGACGATCCACACGCTCTTCTGAACCAGCACATCCGCGAGATCGAGCAGCCGCTGCGCAGGCCCAGACGTCAATTGGCTGAGCCGCTGCTTCAGCGTGGCCACTCGCTCTCGCTGAGTCTGGATCTGGGCCTCATCCGATTGTTGGGCGTTCAGGATCGAGTCGACCAGCTCGGCTCCGACTTCGTCGCGCAGGCCGCGCAGTAGCACTTGGGCAGTGGCAAGTTGCTGATCCAACGCGATCCGCATGCCCAGCCCGAACTCGGCATTGTCTTCGAACAGCGAGTTCGACCAGGCTGGGCCGCGGCCTTCAGCGTTGGTGGTCCAGGGGTGAGTGGGTAGGTTGCCGCCATAGATCGAAGAGCAGCCAGTGGCGTTAGCGATCAATGCCCGATCGCCGAACAGCTGGCTGAGCAGCCGCAGGTAAGGCGTCTCGCCGCAACCGGCGCAGGCGCCCGAGAACTCAAACAGCGGTTGTAGCAGCTGTGAATACTTGACCTGGCCCAGGGAAAGGCCGGCCCGATCCAACTCGGGAAGCTGCACGAAGAAATCCCAGTTGACTCGCTCGCGCTCCCGCAGCGGCCGCTGGGGGGCCATGTTGATTGCCCGGCGCTTGGGCTCGGCCTTGTCCTTGACCGGACAAACCTCGAAGCACAGCGCGCAGCCAGTGCACTGTTCCGGTTCGACCTGAAGGGTGTAGACCAGGTCTTTGTACTCTTTGAAGCGGGCCGCAGCGGAGAGAAAGCCGTCCGGAGCCCCCCGGAGCAGTGACGGCTCGTATAGCTTTTGGCGGATTACGGAGTGCGGACAGACGAACACGCACTTGCCGCACTGGATACACAGGTCGGGTTCCCAAACCGGAATCTCCTGCGCCAGGTTACGCCTCTCCCACTTGCTTGTCCCGGGCGGATAAGAACCGTCTACCGGCAGCGCGCTGACCGGCAGCCGGTCGCCGTCCCCCGCGATCATCATGCCAGTGACCTGGCGGACGAACACCGGGGCCGCCTCCGGCACCGGCGGGCGGCGGTCGAAGTCGCTGGTCGCCTGGAGAGGCACACGTACTCGATGCAGATGATCGAGTGCTGCGTCCACTGCGCTAAAGTTGCGCCGGACAACCTCCTGGCCGCGTTTGCCGTAGGTCTGCTCGATGGTTTGCTTGATGAACCCGATAGCCTCTTCCTTCGGGAGGATGTCGGTAAGGGCAAAGAAGCAGGCCTGCATCACGGTGTTGATGCGCGGGCCGAGCCCGGCCTCGCCTGCCACGCGATAGCCATCGATCACGTGGAATTGAAGGCCCTTGTCGATGATCGTCGCCTGAACGCTGCGGGGCAGGTGGTCCCAGACCTGCTCTGGCCCATGCGGGCTGTTGAGCAGGAAGGTGGCGCCCGGCCTGGCCAGCCGAAGCACATCGAACTCCTGGATGAAGTCGAACTGGTGGCAGGCGACGAAATCCGCAGACTGGATCAAGTACGGAGCCCGGATCGGATGTGGTCCGAAACGCAGGTGTGACACCGTGCGCGAGCCGGCCTTCTTCGAGTCAAAGACAAAGTAGCCCTGGGCGTGGCTGTCGGTTTGCTCACCGATGATCGTGATGGTGTTCTGGTTGGCGCTCACCGTTCCGTCGGCGCCCAGCCCATAGAACACTGCCTGAATGGTGTCTCGGTGCTCGAGCTCGAAATCTGGGTCGAAGTCCAGGCTGGTATGGGTAAGGTCGTCGTTTATCCCGATCGTGAAATGGTTCTTAGGCTGTGGCCGGGCGAGCTCGTCGAGGACCGCCTTGGCCATCGACGGTGTGAATTCCTTGGAGGACAGGCCGTAGCGCCCGCCGATGACGCTGAGGTCGGCGCCGGCCTCAGCCAGGGCCGCGCGCACATCCAGGTACAGCGGCTCGCCGAGACTGCCAGGCTCCTTGGTTCGGTCCAGCACCGCGACCCGCCGGGCAGTTTCTGGCAGCGCCTCGACCAAGCGCCGGCCATCGAAGGGGCGGTAGAGCCTGACCTTAACCAGCCCGACTTTCTCGCCCCGCCCGCTCAGATAACCCACGGTTTCCTCGGCGGTCTCTGCCGCGGACCCTATCAGAATGAGGACCCGTTCGGCGTCCGGCGCACCAACGTAGTCGAACAGCCGGTATGCCCGCCCGGTCAGCTGGGCAAACCGATCCATTACGCGCTGGACAATCTCGGGACAGGCCAGGTAGTAGGGATTGACGCTCTCTCGAGCTTGGAAATAGACATCCGGGTTCTGAGCCGTACCGCGGATGGTGGGGCGCTCGGGAGTGAGTGCCCGCCGGCGGTGGGCACGGACAAGGTCTTCATCGAATAACTGCTGCAGTTCGTCCTCGGCGAGCAGCCGGATCTTGTTGATCTCGTGCGAGGTGCGGAAGCCATCGAAGAAATGCAGGAAGGGGATGCGGGCTTCTAGGGTCGCAGCCTGCGCGATGGCGGCCAAGTCCTGGGCTTCTTGCACCGAATTCGAGGCCAAGAGGGCAAAGCCGGTGCTCCGAGTGGCCATCACGTCGCTTTGGTCTCCAAAGATCGACAGCGCCTGGGCAGCGAGCGAGCGGGCCGCGACGTGGAAGACTGTGGGGGTGAGCTCGCCGGCGATTTTGTACATGTTGGGGATCATCAGCAGCAGGCCCTGAGAAGCGGTGAAGGTGGTGGAAAGTGAACCCGCCTGCAAGGCGCCGTGGACCGCCCCGGCCGCCCCACCTTCGGACTGCATTTCAACCACCTGCGGGACCGCCCCCCACAGGTTTGGCCGCTGTTCGGAGGCCCACTGGTCGGCCCACTCGCCCATTGGCGAGGCCGGCGTGATGGGGTAGATGGCAATGACTTCATTCAGCAGGTAAGCGACCCGCGCAACGGCTTCGTTGCCGTCGATAGTCGCAATTAGCTTACGCATGCGTCAAGTCCTGAGTTCGGGCTCGGTTGGGGCGTGTCGAAGTGCTCGCGGTCCAGCTCCGCATCCAGGGCCTCTGTGCGGTCCTCGAACCTCGCCGGAACGATGAGCATGGAACAACACCCGGCTCGCAAGACTTTCCCGGTCACACTTCCGTGGACCCAACGGTTCAGGCCGGATCTCCCGTGAGTCGCCATAACGATCAGGTCCACGGCGTACCGGGAGGCAAAGTCCAGGATCTCGGAGGCAGCAGGCCCGGAGGCGATGACCGTCTTCATGTCGGTCCCTACTCGGCGATAAGTCTTGGCGATGCGATCCAGGTAGCGCTCGGCCAGCTGGAGAGCGGGCTGCAGGGCTCGTTCTGCCAGGCGGGAGCCATCCAGAGGGACCAGTATTCGCACGAACATGCCGGATCTCCTATACTTTTCAGGCGCGCGCAGCCGCCCTCGAATTAATCTTCGCGAGTCTGGACCCATCTGGACAGTATAGGACGTCATGCAGGAGGCCTGACTTGTTGCCCGGTCTGGCCACCGGCCCGCGGAACATCCAAGACGACGACGGTTTGAACTAAGGCAGAAAGGAAGTTTGGTTTAGAGCCGGCTGGCTTGCGCGGCAGGTACGTGCGGCGCCGGGGCCGCCAGCCACATGAGGGCTGTGATGAGGGCTGCCGAGACCAAGCACCAGGAGCAGGTGGCGCCGATCACAAACGGCTCGAGGAAGGTCAGGTAGATTGAGAACAGCGTCCCGCCGATCGTCAGCACCAACAAGAGATTGGCTGCGGTCTCTCCCGACATGCCACGCCCCAGCCGGCCTGCCAGCCATGTCAGCAAGATCGCCCCAAAGCCGAGAATCCCTACCAGCCCGACGGGAATGACACCGAATAGCCGGGCGTAGTGGCTGTGTTGCACCGCCTCGCAGTCACCGACCGGGCCGCAGAAGGCCTCCGCGCCGGAGGTCTCGATGTACATCAGGTAGCCGGAGATTAACAGCCCGGCCAAACACAGCAGCGGAATCGCCCACTTCCTGAGCGGTGAGGGGCTTGCCTCGGTGTCTTTCTTGCGCAGCCGGTATGGCCGGCGCCGACGAGCCCTTACCCGTGCGAGGACGGTGTACACGCTCGCCAGCATGCCGACCAGGACCGCGATCGCCAGCCCGTTTCCGACCGGATCCCGGCCGACACGCTCGATCACACTTTCCCGCTCCATCCCGACCACGCCCTCGCTGGTGAAACGCGGAAATTTTTCATCCAGAAGGTCGTATCCCGGCAACGTCGGCCACGCGACGCCGCCGCGCTCCAGCCCCTCCTGGACCAAACCGGGGAATTGCTCAGGGATTTCTACAGAGCCGACGAGAATGCTGTCCCCGATGATGATCGTCGGCACACCACGGCGTTCTTCTGCGATCTGGAAATGCTCAATGGCGGCCTGATAGACCGCCTGGCCGCGCGGCGTGCTGACGTCGACCGCCAGGATCTCGAGCTGGTCGCCCAGGGCCTCGAGCAACGGCGGCAGGTCCTCGGTCATTACCTTGTGGCAGTACGGGCAAGTGGGGGTGTAGAACAAGATCGCCTGCGCGACCCCCTCGGCTGCGCTCAGGACGAGCCCCTCGACTGTGCTCGGGACGAGCGGCGCCTGCAGCTGGACCGGGGCTACGTAGCTGGAAAGTGAGAAGGAAAGAAACGTGAGGATTCGACTCAGCCGACTCATTGGGTCAGACCTCGGCCGCCACCTGGGCGATCTCGGCAATCAGCGCGGCGGAGTCGATGTCTTTGAGCAGGTAGCGGTCGGCGCCAGCTTGGAGGAACGCCTGGCGCTCGCTCTCATCGTCATACGTCGCCAGGACGATGATCCGCGACCCCTGATCACGCAACGCATGAACCACCTCACCGATGGCGCCCGATCCCCCCAGCGATCTTGCATCCAGTAAGACCACGTCGGGTGCAAGCGCCGAGGCTTGGGGCAAGGCCTCGCTGGCGGCCACGGCGGTGGCCAGCACCTCAATATTCTTAGCCGAATCCAGCCGAGCGGCCAGCGCGCGGCGCACTTCTGGGTTTCGATCCACGATGAGCAGGCGGACTCGATTCATCGCAGGTCCATCCTCGATCCAGCCTTCTCAGGCGGGGGAAGGGAGCAAAGAGCCCTACGGGTGATACGGAAAGATTAGGTGGCGAGTGCGGAGCGGGCCAGTGCTAATGGTCTGCGCCGAGTCTGACATTCGTCCGCGTTTGGGAGTGGTCAGGCCCTGCGATCAGGACTTCAGAGGGAGTGCCAGGGTGATGGTGGTTCCGGCCCCGGGCGCCGAGTCGACGCTGAACTTGCCATTGAGCTCCTCGGCCCGGGCCCGCATGTTGGCCAGACCGTGGCCCACCATCAGGTTTTGCTGGTCTATGTCGAACCCCTGCCCGTCATCTACGACCGTCAGCGTGATGGTTTTTCGGTCGGGCCCTAGCTTGACTGAGACGCGGGAGGCCCGGGCATGCCGTGCGATGTTGGCCAGGGCCTCTTGAGCGGTGAGGAAGATGGCCAGGCTCGCTGCCGGTGGGAGCGAACTGGGGAGCCCATCCTCCAGATCGACGTCGACTTCAACCAGCGTGTTGGCCTGGAACTCGCGCACTAGCTGGGCGAGACCTCCCGAAAGGTCGCCATAGAAACGGCGCGGCCGCAGGTCGAGGATAAAGTTGCGGATGTCGCGGATGGCGTCATTGAGTCCGGTGATCGCCTGGCTGAGCAGTTCCCGGGCCTGCGAAGCGTCCTGCTCCAGGAGCAGGTGGATGGTTTCCAGGGTAAGGCCGACGGCATAGATCGACTGGATCACCCCATCGTGCAGGTCCATTCCGATTCGCGAGCGCTCATCTACGATCGCCAGCCGGCCGACTTCTTCATAAAGGCGGGCGTTCTTAATGGCGACCGCCGCGTGGGTAGCGAAGATGGCCATCAGTTCCGCGTCGGCCTCCTCGAATTCCACCGCATCGGTCTTGTCTGCGAGATACAGGTTTCCGAGCACCTCCTCGCCCGCGCGGATCGGCAGGCCGAGGAAGCTAGTCA
>CAYHJH010000084.1:1612-6716 GCA_964356605.1 uncultured Anaerolineaceae bacterium | reverse complement strand
CTCATCCAGGCGGGCAACCCCGACGTTCCGGTCTGCACCGACTGCCACGGGGTGCATGACATCCCCGATCCGCGCACCGCCCAGTTCCGCATCGCATCCCCGGAGTTGTGCGCCGGCTGCCATGCGGACGCCGAACTCATGCAGAAATACGGCCTCTCCTCAGAGGTCTACAACCTCTACACCGTCTCCTGGCATGGGGTGGACGTGTCGGTCTATAAATCCAATTGGCCCGGCATCTGGCATGAGAGCGCGGTGTGCACCGACTGCCACGGGGTCCACGATATTCGCAGCGCCCGGGACCCGGCCTCCGGGGTACACCCTGCCAACCTGCTCCGCACCTGTCAGCAGTGCCATCCAGGAGCGGGCCCCAATTGGACCGGCGCCTGGACCGGACACAACCCCGTCAGCCGCGAGCGCACACCCTTCGTCTTCTACACCCAGGCCTTCTACCGCGCCTTCACCCCGGCTGTGCTGATCCCAACCGGGATCTACCTGTTGCTGCAGATCACGCGCGGGCTGGTCGACCGCGTGCGGAGGAACCTGCCATGAGCCAGGCCAGGCCTCCGATGCCGAGGGAGAGCGTGCCTCCGGTCCGCACCGAGCGCACATTCCAACGGTTCACCCGCGGCCAGCGCTGGGAGCACGGGCTGTTGCTGATCGCCCTCACCACCCTGCTGCTTACCGGGCTGCCGCAGAAGTATCGTACGGCGGCCTGGAGCCAGCACATCCTGGCGACGCCTGAGCGGGTGGAGCTGCTGCGGACCATTCACCGCACGGCTGCCGTCCTGCTGTTGGTGGAGATCAGCTATCACCTGGGGCGCGCCGCCTGGCAACTGAGCCGGCGCCGGCTTCCGGGAGCCATGCTGCCGACCTGGCAGGATGTACGCGACGCCGCCACCATGCTGCGCTACTTGCTCTATTTGAGCGAGGCCAGGCCCCGCTTCGGCAAGTACAATTTCGAACAAAAGTTCACGTACTGGTTTCTGTTCTTCGCGATTGGCATTCTGATCGTCTCTGGACTGATCCTGTGGTTCCCGCTCCTCTTCACGCGCTTCCTGCCTGGCGGCATCATACCGGCCGCCAAGTTCGCCCACAGCACCGAAGCGATCGTCGCAGGCGTCTTTGTGCTGCTCTGGCACTTCTACCACGTCCATGTCGAACGGCTGAACTTGAGCATGTTCACCGGCCGGCTCTCCGAGGAGGAAATGCGCCAACATCACCCGCGGGAATACGAGCGGCTGATGGCTGAGACTGAAACGGAGACGCAGGCCGAGTGAAGCGCACGGCGATTCGGCTGGCCGCCCTGGTGCTTGGAACCCTGGGGCTGGCGATGGTCGCGTTCCGCGCCGCCGCCCAGCCGGAGCAGCCGGGGGTCAGCAACGAGAGCTGCCTGGCCTGCCACAGCGACCCCAATCTGACCATGCCGCTGCAGGACGGCGAGCAGTTCTCGCTCTACATCGATCCCGAAATCTTCTCGCAATCGGTGCACGGCCAGGGAGGCTATGCCTGCACCCAGTGCCATACCCGCCTGCGCGAGTATCCCCACCCAACCTTCCAGGCCGCCGATCGGCGCGATCTGAGCCTGCAGCTCTACGCCGCCTGCCAGCGCTGTCACTCCGGTGAATACGAGCGCACGCTGGACAGCGCACACGAGCAAGCCCGGGCGCGAGGGGTGCGGGAGGCCGCGGTATGCACCGACTGCCACGGCGCCCACGACACCCGTCGGTTGACCGATCCGCAGAGCGGGGCGCTGCTCCCCAGCGCGCGCACCTGGATCCCGCAGACCTGCGCCCGCTGCCACAACGCCATCTACCAGAAGTACCTGACCAGCGTTCACGGCTCGGCGCTGCTGCAGGAAGGCAACCCGGACGTCCCCACCTGCATCGATTGCCACGGCGTGCACAATATCGAGGACCCACGCACGGCCGCCTTCCGCCTCAAGTCTCCGCAGCTCTGCGCCGGCTGCCATACCGATCCACAGCGAATGGGCAAGTACGGTCTGTCCACCCAGGTGCTGGACACCTACGTGGCCGACTTTCACGGCACAACTGTCACCCTGTTCGAGAAACAGTCACCCGATGCCGAGACCAACAAGCCTGTTTGCTTCGACTGCCACGGCGTGCACGACATCCGCCGCACCGACGACCCGGTGAAGGGGCTGCAGGTGCGCGAAAACCTGCTGGCACGCTGTCAGATCTGTCACCCGGATGCCACGGCCAACTTCCCCGATGCGTGGCTCTCGCACTATGAGCCCTCGGCAGAGCGGAACCCTATGGTTTTCGCGGTCGACACCTTCTATAAGATCTTCATCCCAGCAGTGCTGGGAGGGATGGGCTTGATCGTGGCCCTGGACGCCAGTTGGAGGGTGCGAACGCAGTTTGCTGCCCGCCGCCGGCTGGGCCATAGGCCGGCGCAGCCGGTCGGTCCGACGGAGTTGGCCGAAGCCGCGGCCGACGCGGGGCCCGATCAGTTGAGCCAAGGCGCTCTGTCGGGGGTGGAGCAAGGTTCAGGTGCAGCCGCGCCGGCGGCCGAGCCTTCTCTCCCTCCGCCGCCCGCGGGGAATGAGCCCGCCGGCGGAGATCCGGGCAACGGGGAAGGCGGCGATGCCTGATCCGTCCGATATCCTCCCGCCGTCAGACGCGCCTGCCGCCCCTCGTCTTTACCCGCGCTTCGACCGGGCTCAGCGCATCGAGCACGCGGTTTTCCTGACTGCCTTCATTGTGTTGGCCGTAACCGGATTAGCGCAGATGTTCGCGACCGCCGCGGTGGGTGGGACCGTCCTGCGCGCCTTTGGAGGCATCGAGACCGCCCGACTGGTCCACCGGACAGCCGCCGTAATCATGATGGCAGAGGCGATCTACCACATCCTTGCCGTGCTGCATCGGGTGGTCGTCCGGCGGGTGGCGCTGAGCATGCTCCCGACCCTGGACGACCTCAAGCTCCTATTGCAGGACATTGCGTTCTACCTGGGCCTGCGCGGCTCACGGCCACGCTCCGGCCGTTATTCGTATGTGGAAAAGGCCGAGTATTTTGCTCTGGTGTGGGGCACGCTGATCATGATCCTCACCGGGTTCATGATGTGGAACCCGATCGCCACGGCCAGCCTGCTGCCCGGGGAGGTCATCCCCGCGGCCAAATCCGCCCACGGCAATGAAGCCCTGCTGGCGGTGCTGGCCATCATGCTCTGGCATTTCTATCACGTGCACATCCGGCACTTGAACCGGAGCATGCTCACCGGCGTGCTCTCACGGGAAGAGATGGAGCACGAGCATCCGGCCGAGCTGGAGGCAATCGAGGCCGGGCGCATCCCGCCGGCTCCCTCCCCCGAGGTCATCCGCCGCCGTGAGAGGGCCTTCCTCCCGGGAGCCGCGCTGCTGGCGGTCGCGTTGGGTTTCGGGCTGCTACGTTTCATCGCCTTCGAGCAGACTGCCATCACCACCCTGCCGCCAGGAGAAGTGGTAGAACCTTTCGTGCCGCAGACTCCCACGGCCTCCCCCGCTCGCGCCCCTACCCCCACGCTGGTCGGCGTGCAGCCGGCCTCCTGGAGGGGTCGCTTCGAGGGGCTGTTCCGCGACCGCTGCGGCAGCTGCCACGGGATTACATCGGTGGGGGGACTCTCGCTGTCAAGCTATTCCGCCGCGCTCGATGGGGGCAACCGCGGCCCCGGGATTGTCCCGGGGGATTCCAGCGCCAGCTGGCTGGTACAGATACAATCGCAAGGTGGACATCCAGGCCAGCTGACCTCAGAAGAGCTTGCCGAGCTGATCGACTGGATCGAAGCCGGCGCGCCGGAACGTTGACTGTGACCTATTACAATCGGCCGGTCGACGGGGATGCCAGACCTTCCCGGATACGGGCGGTCGTACATCGTCCACTGATCAGCTCGTGATCGAGCCGCCTCATCGAGGAGGGATCAAGGAGCCCGCTGCATGAGACGTATCTGGCTAAGCCTTCGCCATTTCTTCTTTCCGCCGGCCGGATCGTCCCGGTGGGTGCACTTGGTCGGCTACGCGACCCTGGGCCTGCTCACTTTGACTGTCCTGACCGCCGGCACCTACGCCTGGGACTACACCAATTCGCCGCAGTTCTGTGGCACCGCCTGCCACACCATGCCGCCCGAATACACCGCCTATCTCGTCTCTCCGCATGCACGGGTGGATTGCGTCGAGTGTCACATCGGGCGGGGCTTTACCGCCACTCGGGTAACGCGCAAGGCCGGCGATTTGGAGCACGTTTTCCGGCAGGCATTCAGACAGTACGAATTCCCCATCCATGCCGAAAAACTCCGTCCCTCGCGCGAGACCTGCGAGCGCTGCCACTTTCCGGAGAAGTTCTCGGATGACAGCCTGAGGGAGATCAAGCGCTACCTGCCAGACACCGAAAACACTCCCATCAGCATCTATCTGAACATGAAGACTGGAGGCGGCTCCGCCCGCCAGGGGTTGGGGCGTGGAATCCACTGGCACGTCGAGAATGAGGTGCTGTACTTTGCTCTGGATCCTATGGAGCAGCAGATCCCCCTGGTGCGGGTCGTGGACCCCAACGGGTTGGTCACCGAGTACGTCGATGTGGAGTCTGGGCTGGTCCCCGAGTCGGTCGATCCGATCTTCCTCAAGCGGATGGATTGCATCACCTGCCACAACCGCATCACCCATCTGATTCCTCCGCCGGCGGACACGATCGACGAACTGATGGCGCGCGGGGCAGTGTCCCCCTCGATTCCAGAGATCCGCAGCAAGGCGCAAGAAGTGTTTCACCTCAACTATCCTTCGGTCGAAGAGGGCGTGGCAGGGATCGCCGGGCTGGAGCAGTACTACCGGGCCGCCTATCTCGAGTTCTACAATACCGATCGGCCCCTGCTGATGAGGGCGATCTCCGCACTGCAGGAGGCCTACCGCGCCAGCGTCTTTCCGGAGCAGAAGGCGGATTGGACTTCTCACTCCAACAACGTCGGCCATCTGGACTCGCCCGGATGCTTCCGCTGCCATGACGGAAAGCATCTCAACGACCGGCAAGAATCCATCCGGCTCGAGTGCAACCTGTGCCACTCGGTGCCGGTTGTAGCCGGGCCATCGGACTTCGTGGCCGAGATCGAGATCAGCCG
>CAYHJH010000084.1:0-1512 GCA_964356605.1 uncultured Anaerolineaceae bacterium | reverse complement strand
GGCAATGTCGAACATCTGCACCCACCTGGGTTGCCGGGTCCGCTGGATTGCCGACGAAGGAAAGTTCTACTGCCCCTGCCACAATGGCATCTTCGATCGGGACGGAACCGTGCTGGCCGGACCCCCTCCGCGACCACTTGATCGCTTCGAAATCAAGGTGGAGAATGGCACCTTGTTTATTCTTGGAGGTTGAGGTGGCAACTCGATTTGCTACCTGGCTCGACGAACGACTCGGCTGGCGCAAGGTATGGGAATCCATCTTCCTGCGCAAGGTTCCCAAGGTCAATTGGCTCTACACCCTCGGCAGCGCCAGCCTCTTCGTCGCCATCAACCAGATCGTCACCGGGATCCTGCTGACGATCTACTACGTCCCAACGCCGGACCAGGCCTACCGAACGGTGCAGTACATCACCAGCGAGGTTCCGGCCGGCTGGCTGATTCGAGGGCTGCATCATTGGGGGGCCAGCGCCTTGGTCGTACTGAGTGTTTTGCACTTGCTGCGGGTGATCTTCTATGGGAGCTACAAGTTCCCTCGCGAAGTCACCTGGTTTTCGGGAGTGGGGCTGCTCATCCTGGTCCTCGGGTTCGGCTTCACTGGCTACCTGCTGCCCTGGGACCAAAAGGCGTACTGGGCGACCATCGTCGGGACCCGCATTGCAGAAGTGACCCCGATCGTCGGCCGCTGGATCTTGCTGCTGCTGCGCGGAGGCGAAGAACTGACTGCGGTCACTTTGGCACGATTCTATGGCATGCATGTCTGGGCTCTGCCCGCCGCCTTACTACTGCTGCTACTGATCCATCTTTACTTGATAGTCCGCATCGGCATCAGCTCCATCCCGGGGGAGGATGATTGACCGTGGACGAGCGCGCCAAACGCGAGTACCTCGAGTCGTACCAGGCCGCCAAAGAGAAGGGCGTCCCCTTCTTCCCGGACGCGCTCTTCAAGGATGCGATCGTATCTCTCGTCGTCTTTCTGCTGCTCGTCGGGCTCGCATTCTTCATTGGCACTCCCTTGGAAGCCAGAGCCGATCCCTCCGACTCGACCTATACGCCGCGTCCCGAGTGGTACTTCCTATTCCTCTTCCAACTGCTGAAGTACTTCCCCGGCAAGCTGGAAGTGGTCGGCGCCTTCGTGCTTCCGACCTTAGGCCTGCTGCTGCTCATTGGCCTCCCACTCCTCGACCGCAAGAAAGAGCGCCACCAGCGCAGCCGCTTGTGGGTCACAGGAAGCACGGCCTTGTTGGCATTGGGCATTGTGGTCCTTACCGTGCTGGCTATGCGGGAGGCACCGGCGCCGTTCGAAGTGGCTCCCGGGGATCAGACCGCCGTGCTCTATGCCGAGAACTGCGCCAGTTGCCATGGCGCCCGGGTAGTCGTTCCCGAGGGTACCAACCTGCACGAGGTGATCGCGCAGGGCAAGCACGAAGGGATGCCGGCCTGGAGCGCGGACCTGACCAGTGACGAGATCGACGCGCTGGCGGGCTTTATCCTCTCACCTGCCGGCAGCTTGCT
>CAYHJH010000083.1:1473-6717 GCA_964356605.1 uncultured Anaerolineaceae bacterium | reverse complement strand
CGATCCCGGCCCCCATAGTGCCGGCGCCCAGCACTCCTATTCGCTGCAGTTCGGACGCTGCCGTGCGAATCATTGATCTAGTGATGGGAAAACAATGCCCCGCTTGAGCGGGGCCGAGAGGAAGTTAGCCGGCTCCCCAAACCCTGAAATCCTGCAAAATCGAGCCGCCGACAAACTCGCGCAGAATCGAATTCTCCGGAATGTGAGCGCTGTCTAATGGAACAAACCACTCCAGGAAGGAGAGCAGGCGCTTGGCCTCCACGTGCTCGCTCGTACCGAAGGTCACTTGCCTGAGCAGCGGCTCGGCCAACGGCGCCAGGGCAGCGCCCTCATATACCAGGGCTGAGTTAAACATCATGTCGGCGTTTTCCTGGTAAGGGAAGATATATAGCTTCTCTCCTCTGCGGACCGATTCCCAGCGGGCGATGGTCTCGGCGGCCGATTTTCCTCGCTGAGCGGCGTCCCGCACCAAGCGCCGGGTCAAACGAATATCAGTGGTCGAGATCCGGTTGTAGCGGTCCAGGTTGAGTTGGGTCAGCGCTGAAGCGTAGATGCGGATGGCGTTCTCTGCTGGAATCTCCGGGAGCAAGGCGGGGTTCAGTCCGTGGATGCCTTCCAGGATGATGATTTGCTCCGTGGAGATCTGTACGACCTCGCCATCCCGCTGGCGGCCCTCGATGAAGTCATAGTGGGGAAGCTGTACCCGCTCCCCGGCGATCAGCCCGCGCAGATCATGGTTCAGACGATCGAGGTCGAGCGCCTCCAGCTGCTCATAGTCATAATCGCCGAGTTCGTCGCGCGGGCTCTTCTCCCGGTCCACGAAGAAGTTGTCCAAGCCGATTGGAAGCGGAGAAATCCCCAGGGCCAAAAGCTGGATCGTGAGGCGCTTGGAAAAGGTGGTCTTGCCGGAGGCAGAAGGACCCGCGATCAAAACCAATCGGGCGGATTCCCGGCGGTCGTGGATCTGGGCCGCCATGTCGTCGATCTGATGCTCGTGCAAGGCCTCGGAGACCAGAATCAGCTCACGAGTCCGGCCTTCCTTAACGGCGTCATTCAGCTCGCCCACGCTGGAGATTCGAAGGGTCTCAATCCAGTCGCTGTACTGCCCAAAAGTCGCCATCAACTTCGGGTAGTGGGGCGGCGGCAGCAGTTCCGTCGGGCTCTCGCGCCTTGGGAATTGCAGGATGAACCCTCCTTCGGCCAGACTGAGGGCAAACCACTTCAAGAACCCGGTGCTGGGGACCATGTACCCGTGGTGGTAATCCCGATGTTGTCCCATCTCATAGATGATCAGGTAGGACTTTCGCCGATCCGCGAGCAAGCGGGCTTTGTCGTTGAACCCTTTCGCTTCAAAGTAGTTGATGGCGTCCTGCAGCGGAAGCTGGCTCTTGGAGAAGGGAACATCCAGCCGCACGAGCTCTCCCATGCGGGTTTCCAGGCGCGCAACCTCGCTGACCGTCAGCTGCGGGCGGTCCTTCACCTCGCAGTGGTACCCACCATGCGCCACCGAGTGCTCGACCTCCAGCCGTTCGCCCGGGAACAACTCCTCAAACGCTCCGGCCAGCAGAAAAGTCAGCGAGCGGCGGTAAATGCGCATGCCGTCTTCCTCGGCCATCGTGACTGGGCGGACGTGGGACTCCATCTCAATCGGGTAGGTCAGCTCTCGCAGCTCACCATTCACGACGGCACCGACAATGGGTGCCGATGTGTCGTCTTCCTCTTGCAGAAAGGCCTGCAACTGCAGACCACGGCCCCCTTCCAGCACTCGCCCTCCCGGCAAGTGGATTTGAACCGAGGGGCGCGCGGTCGCTTCTCTTACTTCCTGCTCTGCGATCTCTTGAACCATACTTGCCCGAAAAGGGTCTCGATTCTACTGCATGCCCGACAAGGGTACGCATGCTAGATTAGGGCAGCCACCGTTAAGAATCCATTGAGCGGATGGCCTAGACTCAGGAGACAAGCATGCCCTCTCGGCCTTGGCGGAGGGGACCCGAGGCAAGTTAACACCAGAAGACAGGGCGCCGGAACCTTGGTTACCGGCGCCCTGTCTTGCTTTTCTTGCGTGCCAGCTTAAGCGCTGCCTCGTTCGGGTCGGCAGCAGAGTACCAACTGTTTGGCGGCCTGGACTTCGTCCAGCCGGCCGAAGGGTGTCGTGTGTGGCGCCCCCTTCAGCATTTCGGGGTCGGATCGCGCGTCCAGCGCGATCTCCTTCATGGCCTTGATGAACGCGTCGAGCGTGGGCTTGCTTTCGGTCTCGGTGGGCTCAATCATCAGCGCCTCGCGCACGATGAGTGGGAAGTAATTCGTCGGAGGGTGGAACCCGTAATCCATCAGACGTTTGGAGATATCCAACGCATGGATGTCGGGGGCCCCTTCGAAGCGGCCTTCCGCAACGAACTCGTGCATGCAGCGTCGGTCAAAGGGAACTTTATAGCTCCCGCGCAGACCAGCCAGGAGATAGTTGGCATTGAGCACGGCATGGTCGGCGATGGCGCGCATACCGCTCTTGCCGTTCGAGCGGATGTAGGTGTAAGCCCGCACGTGCATGCCGAAGTGTCCGTGGAAGGCCTTCACCCTGCCAATCGACTTGGCCGGCATGGCCAAGCCGTAGAGTGGCGGTAGGTCCTCATCCCCTGCTTCGACCTCCTCCACCACAGGCCCAGGCAAGTAATCCACTAGCTGCTTGAGCACGCCCACTGGCCCGGCTCCCGGGCCGCCGCCTCCGTGCGGCGTCGAGAAAGTCTTATGCAGGTTGAAATGCAACACGTCGAAGCCCAGTTCCCCCGGCCGGACTACCCCGAGCAGGGCGTTCATGTTGGCACCATCGCCGTACACCAGCCCGCCGCAATCATGCACGAGGCCTACCACTTCCTGGACTTGCTCTTCAAAGAGGCCCAGTGTGTTCGGGTTGGTCAACATCAGGCCGGCGACCGTGTCGTCGCACTCCGCGCGCAGCGCTTCCAGATCAACGTTCCCCCGAGTATCGGAGGGCAGCTCCACGACCCGCAGGCCGCTCATGGTGGTGGTGGCCGGGTTGGTACCGTGGGCCGAATCGGGGACCAGGATTTTGTTTCGCTGCGTTTCGCCCCGATCGCGATGATAGGCACGGATCATCAGAATTCCGGTCAGCTCACCGTGAGCGCCGGCGGCCGGCTGCAGGCTGACCCCCGCAAAGCCGCCAATCTCCTTGAGCCACTCCTGCAATGCATGCATGAGGGCGAGGTTCCCTTGCAGGGTGGTGGGGTCCTGCAGCGGGTGGGTGAAGGCGAATCCAGGCAGCCGAGCCGCGTCCTCATTCACCTTGGGGTTGTACTTCATCGTGCAGGAGCCCAGCGGGTAGAAGCCGGTGTCGATCGAGTGATTGAGCTGCGAGAGCCGGACGAAGTGCCGCACGGCTTCCAGTTCGGACAGCTCGGGAAGTAGCAGCTCCCTGCGTGCAAACCCTTCCGGCAGCGCCGATTCGGGAACGTCGGGATCCGGAAACCGGTGCCCCGGACGACCAGGCGTGGACAGGTCATAAATCAGCGGCTCAATCATGGGCAGCCTCCGCCAGCGCAGTCACCAGGTCATCGATGTCTTCCTTGTGATTGAGTTCCGTGACCGCCAGCAGCATGTGGCCCGCTAGCTCAGGGTAGTCTGACCCGAGGTCGTATCCGCCGATGATGTCGTAGCCCACCAGGGCCTGGTTGATCTGCGCCGGTGGGCGTGGGCAGCGAATCACAAACTCATGGAAGAACGGGCCTGAATTCCAAAGTTGGTAGCCCTCCAGGGCTGCGATCTGGGCGGCAGCGTAATGGGCCTTGTGGTAGCACAGCTCCGCCACCTGGCGCAGGCCGCTCTTTCCGACCGCGGCGAGATAGACGGTGACCGCCAGCGCCATCAAACCCTGATTGGTGCAGATGTTGGAACTCGCCCGCCCGCGCCGGATATGTTGTTCGCGCGGTGTCAGCGTGAGCACATAGCCGCGTTGGCCTCTGCTGTCGACCGTCTCTCCGACCAACCGGCCGGCCATCTTGCGGACATATTCCTCTCGGGTAGTAAAGAAACCGATATACGGCCCGCCGAAGGAGAGTGGGATGCCAAGCGGCTGGCCCTCCCCCACCACAACATCGGCGCCGAACTCAGAGGGAGGCTTTAGCATCCCGAGTGCGGTCGGGTTCGCGACCACGCAGAACAAGGCGCCCACTGCATGGGCGGCCGCGGCGAGCGCGCTGTAGTCGTGGATGTTTCCGAAGAAGTCGGGATACTGAACGGCCACCAGGCTGGTCCGCTCGTCCAAGTGATCGCCCGGCTGCGACTGTAGTGATTCATCGCCGATTATCTCCAGCTGCAGTCCCTGCATGTAGGTGCGGACCACCTCTCGATACTGGGGATGGATCCCCGGAGAGAGGACCACCTTGTTGCGCTTCCCCTGGTGGAAGTTCAACGCCAGGATGACCGCCTCCGCCAGCGAGGTCGCGCCGTCGTAATGCGAGGCGTTCGAAACCTCCATCCCGGTCAGGAAACACATCATGCTTTGGTACTCGAAGATCGTCTGCAGGGTGCCTTGTGACATCTCGGGTTGGTAGGGGGTATAGGCGGTGTAGAACTCACTGCGGCGCAGGATGTGATCCACGACGGAAGGGATGTAATGGTTGTATGCACCGGCTCCGAGAAAGCAGGCGGCCTCGCGGGTGTTGAGATTGGCCCCCGAGAGCAGCTGCAGCTCCTCAATGACTTCCATCTCGGCGGCCGGATCCGGAAGATCCAGGTCTGGAAAGCGGACCGTCTCCGGAACATCGGCGTAGAGCTCTTCAATGCTCTCGACGCCAATCGCCTCCAGCATCTGACGGCGCTCCTCTGCGGTATGCGGAATATAGGCCATTAGCGACTCCGCTCTTCAGTGTTTTTCTGATAGGCCGCGCTGTCCATCAGGACCTCGACCTCGGAAGGATTGCCCAGCTTGAGCTTCACCATCCATGCGCCTCCGTACGGATCGGAGTTAACCAGCTCAGGACTTTGAGCGAGGGCCTGGTTGACCTCGGTAATCTCGCCCGACACCGGCGTGTATACATCTGCGGCGGCCTTGACCGATTCCACAATCGCGACTTGGTCGCCTTGGCTGACTCGTTCGCCGACGTGCACGGTGGCTTCGAAGTACACGATGTCCGACAGCTGGTCTTGGGCGAAGTCGGACACACCCAGCGTGGCGGTGTTGCCCTCTACCCGTAGCCATTCGTCGCTCACAGTGAATTTCAGATCAGC
>CAYHJH010000083.1:0-1373 GCA_964356605.1 uncultured Anaerolineaceae bacterium | reverse complement strand
GCGGAGCCGAGGGGCGCGTCCCGGTGAAACAAAAAGAGGCCACACTGATGTGTGCCCTCTGTCTGGAACCTGAGAGATTCGTCCCGGACGCGGGACTTGCCCCTTCGGTGCGACTGGCGCTTTCCAGAGGTGCGGCCAGGCAGGGTCCTTTCACCTGAGAGATTCGCTCGGCCGCTCTAGCGACGGACGAGGTTGCCCCTTCGGTGCCCGGCGGTCTGGGTCTCTTCCCCGCCTGTGCAGGCCTTCATTCTATGGACACCCGGGAGCTACGTCAAGGTGGACGTGGGAGTGTGTCGATCCTGGAAAGGCTGAAGACCTTGATTCTTTTCGGGGTCCTGTGCCAAGATAGCGAGGCGATTGAACTACCGAGCTGAAAACCAGCGGAGAGAATGCTCGAAGATATTACCCTGATCACAGGTGCGTCCGGCGAGATCGGTCATGGGCTGCTCAGTTCCCTGGGCCCCGGCGAAGCCGACCGCCTGGTTGCCCTGGATCTCAGCCCCCTGGATCCGCGGCTGGTCGGCCTCTGCCACGAATTTGTTCAGGGGGACGTGCTGGATCAGGCGCTCCTGGAGGGTCTGTCGCGGCGCTACCGGATTAGCAGGATATTTCACCTGGCGGCCGTTCTTTCCGCTCGGGCCGAGCAAGATCCCAGAACCGCCCATCGGGTCAATGTGGAGGGGACCCTCAATCTTCTCCAGCTTGGCCTCGACCAGGCGGAGCGGCGCGGGGCAGCGGTTACATTTGTCTTCCCCAGCAGCATCGCTGTCTACGGACTCCCAAGCCTGGAGGCGAAGTTGGCCAGCGGTCCGCTCGACGAGGAGGCCTTCTGCGCGCCGGCGACGATCTATGGGGCCAATAAGCTGTATTGCGAGCACTTAGGCCGATATTTCAGTGGGTCTGCTAGCCGCGGAGTTGGACGGGCGGGGCTGGATTTTCGGGCCATTCGATTCCCCGGCCTGATCAGCGCCGACACGCTGCCGACCGGCGGGACGAGCGACTACGGACCGGAGATGCTGCACCATGCGGCAAAGGGTCAGCCGTATCGCTGTTTCGTACGACCGGACACCCGCCTGCCCTTCATGGCGATGCCAGATGCGGTGAAGGCGCTGACGCGGCTGGCGGATGCGACTTCTCTCAGACGTTCGGTCTACAACGTCACGAGCTTCAGCCCCTCGGCAGAGGAAATTCACCGGCTTGTGCTGGAGTTCTTCCCCTCGGCGCAAGTGAGCTACGAACCAGACACCCGCCGGCAGGCCATCGTGGACAGTTGGCCTGCTTCGGTAGACGATCGGGCCGCGAGAGAGGACTGGGGCTGGGCGCCGGATTACGATCTGCGCGGAGCGTTCGAAGAGTATCTGATCCCGGCGGTG
>CAYHJH010000082.1:2888-6775 GCA_964356605.1 uncultured Anaerolineaceae bacterium | reverse complement strand
CTGAGCCTGCCGAAGCAAGCTCGCCGAGGTCTGGCTCACGCCCAGGCCTGCAGCTACAATCCATATAGAGCATGCTCATCCATAACGCGAGGCTGATCACTTGGGGCAGCCCCAACCAGATCCTCGAGGACCACGCGGTCTGGATCCAGGATGACCTAATCCGAGAGCTCGGTTCCAGCGGTCCGCTCGCGGCGGCGCATCCGGAAGAAGAACGGATCGACGCGGGAGGACAGTACCTGCTCCCCGGCAATATCTGTGCCCATACCCACTTCTACGGCGCATTCGCCCGCGGCATGGCGATCCCCGGCCGGGCGCCGCGCGATTTCCCCGAGATCCTGCGGAAACTCTGGTGGCCGCTGGACAAGTCCCTGACCGGAGAGGATGTCCGCTACTCCACTTTGGTGTCGCTCGTCGATGCCGTAAAGCATGGGACCACCACGCTGATCGACCACCACGCCTCCCCGAACGCGATCGAGGGATCGCTGGATACCATCGCGGCGGCGATCGAGCAGGCGGGTTTGCGGGCGGTGCTCTGCTATGAAGTAACCGACCGGGATGGGGCCGAAAAGGCCGAGGCCGGCATCGTTGAGAATCTCCGCTTTCTCGAGCGATGTGCGGACGGCAGGGTAGCAAGCGGCCGGGTTGCGGCCACCTTCGGATTGCATGCTAGCCTCACGCTCTCTGACGCGACGCTTGCCGCTTGTGCCGAGCGGGCGCCGGAAGGGACCGGATTCCACATCCATGTTGCCGAGCACGAGGCCGACGAAGAGGACAGCCTGGCCAAGGCGCGGACCCGCGTCGTCGCCCGACTGGAGAAGCATGGTATCCTGAACCAGCGCACCATCGTGGCCCACGCGGTCCACGTAGACAACAACGAGATTGAGATCCTGGCGGACCGCGGTGCCTGGGTGAGCCATCAACCCAGATCGAACATGAACAACGCCGTCGGCGTAGCAGAAGTCGAGGCAATGCTACGCGCCGGCGTCAATGTTTGCTTGGGGAACGATGGCTTCTCGAACGCCATGTGGGAGGAGTGGAAGACTGCCTACCTGCTCCACAAGGTCTGGAATCGCGACCCCAGGCGAATGCCCGGTGACATGATCGTCCGCATGGCGGTGCACAACAACGCCGCACTGGCCGGCAGCTTCTTCCCCGGCTCAGCCCTGGGTGTAATTCAGCCGGGCGCCCAGGCCGACCTCATCCTGGTGGACTACCATCCGACGACCCCGCTCACGCCGGAAAACCTTCCCTGGCATATCCTGTTTGGATTTCACGAATCCCTGGTCACTGGAACATTTGTGGCCGGTAGGGCTCTGATGCTGAACCGTGAGCTGCTTACGCTGGATGAAGCAGAGATTGCTGCACGTGCCCTGGAACTGGCCCCGAAAGTGTGGGAGCGATACGGCCGTCAGGTGCCGGCGGACTAGCATTTGAAACTGGAGCGGGCATGACGAACAGACTGATCTTAACGCTGGGAATCTTGGGCGGAACTGGCAAGGAGGGCAGCGGGCTGGCGTACCGCTGGGCGAAGGCCGGGTATCACGTGATCCTTGGTTCGCGCACCCCTGAGAAGGCCAGGCAGGCAGCTGCCGAGTTGACCAAGCGTCTCGATCGGGACCTGGTTGAAGGGATGGGGAACGCAGAGGCTGCTGCGGCCTGTGACATCGCGGTGCTTGCAGTTCCATATTCTGCCCAACAGGCAACGCTCGAGTCGGTCCGAAAAGAACTGCAAGGGAAAGTGCTGGTGGCGGTCACCAATCCGCTTAACAAAGTGAACAAGTATGCCGTGCACGTTCCTCCGGCAGGAAGCGCGGCCCAGGAGGCGCAGGAGGAGCTCGGCGAGGGCGTGCATGTCGTGACTGCGTTTCAAAACGTCTCCCATGAGCATCTGCAACGCGATGGGCCGGTTCCCTGCGACGTGCTGGTCTGTGGGGACGACCCGCAGGCGAAAGAGCAAGTGCTGCAGCTGGTCGCCGCCGCCGGCATGGTCGGGTGGGATGCTGGGCCGCTTCGAAACGCGGTGGTAGTAGAGGGTCTTTCGCCGATCCTGTTCTGGATCAACAAACGCTACAAGGTCAAGGGCTCGGGGATTCGTATCACCGGAGAACAAGAGCCCGCCTGATCCGATTCCATGCGGATGACATTGACCGCCCTGCCGGGCATCCCCCTGGTCAAACCAGGCGATGACTTGGCAGGGCTGATCCTGGTAGCTGCCGAACGTGCCGGCCTTGCTTTTCATTCGGGCGACCTGATCGTTGTCGCGCAGAAGGTGGTCTCCAAGGCGGAGGGCCGTCACGTGGATCTGACCCAGGTCACGCCATCCGCGGAGGCGCTGAAGCTGGCTGAAGAATCCGAGAAGGACCCTCGGCTGGTGGAGGTGATTCTTTCAGAAGCAAAGCAAGTGCTGCGGGTCCGGCTGGGGTTGATCATCGTCGAACACCGCCTGGGTTTCGTATGCGCCAACGCCGGCGTGGACCACTCCAACGTAGAGGGTGAGGATGTAGTGCTGATGCTGCCGGTGGACCCGGAGGCTTCCGCACAACGCATCCGGCTTGCGCTCGAGGAGGCCTCGGGGGCCCGGCTCGGAGTGCTTATTATCGACTCGCATGGCCGCGCCTGGCGGATGGGAACGGAGGGGGTCGCGATCGGCCTGAGTGGCTTGCCGGGGCTGCTTGATCTGCGCGGGCGGCCCGATCTCTTCGGGGACCCCTTGCAGGTGACCCAGGTAGGCCTGGCGGACGAGGTTGCCGCGGCCGCTTCGATCCTGATGGGTCAAGCTGACGAGGGTCGGCCGGTGATTCATCTGCGAGGGCTTCCATATCCTTTGCGTGAAGGATCGATCTCGGAGATTCTCCGGCCTCAGGAGGAGGATCTATTTCGATAGGCAATGCCGGGCCACGCGAGTGGCGACACAGAACAACTCAAGCTGCTTGGAGGAAGCATGGTGCCTGAATCTCATCGTGACCTCTTAAGTGACGACGTTCGTGCGTTCGCCTTCCTGGCGACCGAAATGGGGGACGGCAGCCCGCAAGTGACGCCGGTCTGGTTTGACACCGAGGGCGATCTGATCCGGGTGAACTCTGCCAGAGGCCGGGTGAAAGACAAAAACATGACCGACCGGCCGCGGGTGTCGCTGGCCATCTTCGATCCGCAGCAGATGTATCGCTATCTCCAGATTCGAGGCACGGTGGAGTCGATTACCGAGGAAGGCGCTCGGGAACACATCGACAAGCTGGCTCGCAAATATCGGGGCACTCCCACCTACGATTGGTATCGGGGAGAGCAGCGAGTCATCTATCGCATCCGGCCCAGCTCCGCCAACACAATGGGATGACGGCCGAGTTTGATTCATTCGAGGCGCTCGCCCACGGTCGGCGCTCGATCCGCCAATTCCGCAAGGATCATATCGATCCCGAAGTCGTCCGGCGGTTGCTGGCGCTGGCCTGTCGGGCGCCCTCCGCGCACAACCGCCAGCCGTGGCGGTTCGCTGTGCTTGAAAGCTCGCAGGCCAAAGACCGGATCGCGCGAGCACTGGGAGAACGGCTGAAAGCCGACCGGACGGCCGATGGGGATGATCCGCAGGAAGTCGCCGCCGATGTCGCGCGCTCGTATGCGCGGATCACCGGCGCGGCGGTGGCAGTGCTGATCTGCCTGACGATCGAGGAGATGGACCAATACGCGGACGAAAAGCGATCGCGGGCGGAATACCTGATGGCGGTGCAGGGTGTCGCCATGGCGGGCCACAACTTGCTGATGGCCGCGCACGCGTATGGACTTGGCGCATGCTGGATGTGCGCCCCGCTCTTCGCCCCCGGGGCGGCAAGCGAGGCATTGAACCTCCCAACCAATTGGGAGCCGCAGGGATTGGTCTTGTTCGGGTGGCCAGC
>CAYHJH010000082.1:0-2788 GCA_964356605.1 uncultured Anaerolineaceae bacterium | reverse complement strand
GCGGGCGGGGTAGGAGGAGCCAAGCTTGTCGATGGCCTGGCGGGCATCCTGCGGCCCGAGGATCTCACCGTCATCGTGAACACCGGCGACGACTTCGAGCACCTGGGCCTGACCATCTGTCCAGACCTAGACACCATCACGTACACTCTGGCCGGGCTGGCCAATCCGGAAACCGGCTGGGGCCGCAGCGATGAGAGTTGGTCCTTCCTGGAAACGTTGGAAACACTGGGCGGGCCGACCTGGTTCCAAATCGGCGATCGAGATCTGGCTCTGCACGTAGAGCGCAGCCGCCGGATGATGGCAGGCGAGCCGCTTACCGTGATTACCCGGGCAATCTGCGCCACGCTGGGTGTGAAAGTCCGCGTGCTGCCAATGTCGGATCAGTCGGTGCGAACGATCGTGGAGACCGATGAGGGGGAGCTTGGATTTCAAGAGTACTTCGTCGCCCGGGCTTGTGATCCGGTCGTCCGAGGTTTCCGCTTCCAAGGAACCGAAGTGGCGACGCCGGCGCCGGGCGCGATGGACGCAATCCGAGGAGCGGATCTAGTCATTTTCTGTCCCTCCAACCCTTGGGTCAGCCTCGATCCAATCCTGGCGGTCCATGGAATGCGCGCCGAGATCGCCAGGAAACCATCCATCGGGGTATCGCCGATCGTCGGGGGAAAGGCCCTCAAGGGACCGGCGGCCAAGATGTTCGCCGAAATGGGATTCCATCCCTCCGCCTTGGCGGTTGCGGATCATTATCGAGAGCTGCTGACCGCGCTTGTGATCGATACCGCGGATGCCTCATCGACGGACCAAATCGCCGCCCTGGGAATCCAGCCATTTGTTACTGACACGATCATGACGGACCGAGCGGCGCGGCTGCGCCTGGCACAGGAAGCGCTCGATTTCGCTGCGGAGCTGGAGCTGGCGATTTGACGCTCTGGGCCGTGGTCCCTGTCAAACCCCTCCGGCAGGGCAAGTCTCGCCTTGCGGGAGTGGTCACGGACGAGGAAAGAATCCATCTCTCGCGCCAGATGATTTCGCATACTCTGGAGGTTCTCTCGGGAATCCCGGAGGCCGCGGCCACAATCGTCGTGAGCGCCGATTCGGAGGTACTGGCGATGGCGGCGGCATCGGGTGCGCGAGTGCTGCGCGAGCGAAGGCTAACAAACCTCAATCGGGCCTTGTCCCTCGCCGGCCAAACCGCCCACGCAGCCGGCGCCACCGCGGTGCTGGTCATTCCGGCAGACCTGCCACTGCTCTCTGCAGGCGATATTCGAGCGATGATCGGCCTGGCCCACGAGGCTCCGATCGTAGTGATTGCACCTGACAGGCACAGAAGGGGAACAAACGCACTGCTGGTCTCGCCAGTCGCTTTGATAGAATTCGACTTTGGGACAGAAAGCTTTGGTCGGCATGCGCAGCGAGCGCGGGCCGCGGGCGCTCGGGTCGAGGTCTGCGAGCTCCCGGGGCTGGCCCTGGACCTGGACTCCCCAGCAGATCTCGAACTCTACCGGCGAGGGGAACCCCTCATGGACTTGAAAGAACAGCGATGACGATCAAGCGGGTGGCGCTGTACCTCCAGGATGCCCACGATCTGCGCGACGGCCTGCACTACGTCCGCTATGCCGAGCAGAAGGGCTTCGAAGCGGTGTGGCAAGCCGAGTCGCGGCTGGTGCGCGATGCCATTGTGCCGATGGCGGCTTACGCGGCAGTGACCGAGCGGCTGAAAGTCGGGTCGGGCGTCATCAACAATTGGACTCGCAACATCGGCCTGCTGGCGGCAACCTTCCTCACTCTCGACGATCTGGCGCCGAACCGGATCATCTGCGGGATCGGAGCCTGGTGGGATCCGCTGGCGAAGAGCGTGGGGATCGAGCGCCGCAAGCCGCTGACCGCGATGCGCGAAACGGTCGAGCTGCTGCGGCGGCTGCTCAACATGGAGCGGGTCACCTTCCACGGCGAATTCCACCGGGTGGACGGCATCGAGCTGGACGTCGTTCATGGCCGACGCGAACCTCGCAAGCTGCCGATCCTGATCGGAGCCACCGGGCTCCAAATGATGGAGTTAGCCGGCGAGATTGCAGATGGGGTGGTCCTGAATTACTGCGTTCCACCGGAATACAACGACGACGCGCTCGAGCATCTCGAGGCCGGGGCCAGGCGGGCCGGCCGGCGGCTGGAGGATCTGGATCGACCTCAACTTGTGGTTTGCTCGGTCGACCACGATCGGGAGAGAGCGATGGACACCAGCCGCGAGCTGCTCACCCAATACCTGGCCCAGCAGCCACACATCGCCAAGGCCAGTGGAGTCTCGCAGGAAGTGGTGGCAGAGATCCAGTCGGTCCTCGGCTGGCCCGCCACCCACGAACAGATTCAACAGGCAAAGCATCTGGTTCCCGATGATTTGATCGCCCGCATCACGGCTTCGGGCACACCCGACGAGGCGCGGGCCAAAGTTCAGCAGTACATCGACCACGGCGCCACGTGTCCGATCTTGTACCCTGTTGGGGGCGATGTGCGGCTCATGATTGATACTTTCGGTGCGAGGGGGTAGGACGGAAGACGGACGACGGACGACGGATGACGGGAGACGATAGAGGAACATCCGGTTTCCAAGCCATCGCCCATCGTCTACCGTCTACCGTCTATCGTCCGAGCAAGGAAAGGGTAAACGCCGTGGAGATCTTGCCCGGTTCGCGGACCCTCACAAAACAGCCCAACTCCAAACAGTGTTTCGTCTGTGGACTGGAGAATCCTTACGGACTTCAATTGAGCTTCTACGAGCAGGAGGGCGGAGAGG
>CAYHJH010000081.1:0-6801 GCA_964356605.1 uncultured Anaerolineaceae bacterium | reverse complement strand
CGTCCAGCGGTACTTTCCACCTGTGATGGCGAGGCTCTCGCTCAGATCCCGAGTGGTCGACGGGCCAGTATGGAACAGGCCGGTATCGACCTCAAATGGCTCCACAACCGCAGCCGTCCACGGTTGGCGAAGCTCAAAGTTGTCGAATTCGAATGTCGTCGTGATCCTGGGATCGAACGCGTCGACGACAAGGCCCGCTCGGCCTTGTTTCAGGTCTGCATTGTCCCCCTCATCGACCAATTGGTCGTTGATGAAGAACATGAAATGTTCGCCTTCTGCCAGCACCGCGATCCGGTTGTCTCCCCCGGGAACAATTGTCTCGGTCTCGGTCCACGGGATGAGGGTCGTCCACTCCCCGCCATTCAGCATTTGCCAGGCGTATTGCTGAGTGTCGCTGATAGTGAAGGCATAGAACTCATTCCCTGAGATCAGCCGGAAGGCGAGTCCATAGTCCGCAGTGTCCGGTCCACTCGCCTGGCGCAGTTCCACGGCCGCGTAGAAATCCGAGAGCGCGTTCGTATCCGGTATGTCGTGCAGGTTCACATCTCGGTCAGCCATGAGCTCCCAGCGGAATTTTCCACTGGAGAAGGTGAAGCTGCGGGTTCCATATTCGTCAGAGAAATCCGTGAAGGGATTCCAACCGTTGATGTTGCTGTCGAATGGTTCTGAGAGCACCAGCGGCCAATGTGCCGCGGGAAGCTCGGAGAGGGAGGCCTGCAAGGGCTGATTGTCGTCAGTCGTCGCTGACTCGGCGGTGGAAGTTCCTACAAGCGTGGACTGCGCCTCGGCGGTGGCGGTGGCCCTCACGATCCCAACCGCCTCGGTGGCTGCCCGCACGACCGCGGCCTGGCTGGTGGCCGTGTGGCGGTCGCTGATTGCCGTCTGTTCGACGATGGCAACCGCGGTTTGCGTCCCGGGAAGATTCGAAGCGGTGGGAGGCGATCCGAACAGGCGAAGGACGACGAAGGTGCCCAAGCCGCATAGCCCGAGCAGTGCCAGTCCACCTGCGACCACCCAGGGGCCGACCCGGTGCAGCGGGCCAGGCTTCGGCGCTTCTCGCTGCTCGGGAAGTACCGGCGGTTGCTCGATCTGCGGTTCCGCCAGCCCCTGCCTGGCCACCTCCTCCGCGGCGGCCAGCTCCTTGTGGGGCACCGTGACGACCTCTCGCTCCACCGCCTCGGCGGCAGTCTCCGGAATGGCGGTCCGGACCGCCTGCACCATGTCCGCGGCAGTGGAGAAGCGATCTTCGGGCGCTTTGGCCAGTGCCTTCAAGATGACCGTTTCGAGAGGCCGTGAGATACCGGGCCAGACCTTGCTCGGCAACGGGAGCGGGTCATTCATGTGCTTGATGACAACCGCCAGCGGGGTCTCAGCGTCGAAAGGGACCTGTCCGGTGGCCATTTGGTACAGCACCACTCCCAGCGAGTAGATATCGCTGGTGAGAGTGAGCTTCTCACCCGTTCCCTGCTCGGGCGACATGTAATGCGGCGTCCCGAGGATTCCGCCGGTAGCGGTAAAGTGCTTGGTGCCTTCGACCATCTTGGCGATGCCGAAGTCGGTGAGCAGACAGTTGCCGCGCCGGTCTATCAGGATGTTGCTGGGCTTGACGTCGCGATGGATGAGGCCCTGTGAGTGGGCATAATCCAGGGCATCACCGATCTGGGAGATGATGGTGCGAATGCGCTGCAGCGGCAGTGGGTGGCCTTTCAATAGATCTGCGAGTGTCCCGGTCTCCACCAGGGGCATGACGAGGTAGGTGTAGGCATCGGCCTGCCCAAAGTCGTGGACCGGCAAGATGTGCGGATGCTGAAGCTTGGCGATGACCTTGGCTTCCTGATCGAAGCGGCCGGTGAACTCCGGGTCGGAGGCGTACTGCCTTGGGAGGATCTTGAGCGCGACGTATCGATCCATCCCAGGCTGGAAGGCCTTGTACACCGCCGCCATTCCGCCCTGGCCAAGCGCGCCAACGATTTGGTACTTGCCGAGCGTCTTGCCGGAGAGGTCTTCCATGCCGCGTCAGGCTACCGAGAGCAAAGCCTAGCCCTATCCCGTCTTACCCACTCGCGAAGCGGGTGGGAATCGCCTGCCAAATCGATCTGTAGCGAAGAGACAACCGTGGGGATACAAAGCAGCGAGATCAAGAGGCAGCCTGCAGGATCCCGCGCCGCTGCAAGAAGGCCTCTAACCCGAAGAGGACCAAGTCGATGTCCTGTTCGCTCACCCTCGGTCCCATGTGCCCGACCCGGAAGGTGCGGTCGGTCAGCCCATCGCCCAGGCCGCCCGAGATCCGCACGTCATGTTCGTCGCGCAGGTATTTGACGATCTCTCCGCTCCGGACGCCATCGGGAGCGAAGACCGCGGTGAGCACCGGGGCAAGCCGCTCATCAGGTGTAAATGGCTGGAGACCAAGCCTCCGTACCCCTTCGCGAAGCCGCATGGCAAGCCGCGTATACCGCTCAATTCGGTTCTCGACCCCATCGGCTAGCAGGGTCTTGAGGCTCGCCCGAAGCGCCATCACATTGTTGGTGGCCATCGTGATCGGGTGGGGATGCCACGCCCCCCACTCGATCGCAAACTTCCGCCAGGTCTGCAGGTTGAGATACCAGCCGTGATTTCGGGCAGGCTTGGCGTCCATGATCTCCCAGGCTCGGGCGCTGATCGCGATCGGACCGAGTCCTGGGGGAGCGCCCAGGCATTTTTGCGTGGCGCTTACGCAGATATCTATTCCCCAGTCGTCCATCGCCAACGGAACCCCGCCAAGAGCAGAGACCGCGTCCACGACCACCGGGATGCCCCGCTCACGGGCCACCCCCGCGATCTCCCGAAGAGGATTAAGGACCGCGGTAGCGGTCTCGAGGTAGACCAGAGCAACGAGCGCCGCCTCGGGATGCGCGGACAAGACCTCTCCGAGAGTGGCGGGGTCGAGCGGTTCCCCGAGCGGGGCCCGCACGGGCAATACATTCAGGCCGTAAGCCTCGCAAATTTCGATGAGCCGCTCGCCGAAATAGCCGTTGGTACCGACGATGGCGGTCTCGCCGGCGACCGTCAGGCTCCCAATCGCCGCATCGAGTCCCGCCGAACCTGACCCAACCAGGATGTGAACTTCCCCTTCGGTCCGAAACACTTGCTTCAGCAGCTCGCGGGTCTCGTTATACACCGCGGTCCAATCGGCCCCATAGTGTGGACGAACCTGCTGCGCCATTTCGTGAAGCACATCATCATCAACACTCACTGGTCCAGGAATCATAAGATTAGGCGCCAAGGCGGTCCTCCTCCTCATGCAGCGCGGTGTCTGCCAAGACTTGTGGCGGGAACAGCCCACACCGCCGATAACTTACGAATGCGCGCGGGCAATTGCTGATTCGGAAGCTCAAGCTCGAGAATTCCGAGCAGCGACGATCTGCGCCATGATTGACAGGGCAATTTCCTCCGGCACCTCGGCGCCCAAGTCCAGACCGACGGGGCCGTGCAGCCGATCCAAATCGGCATCGGAAACTCCGTGTGCCTTGAGTCGTTCGTGGCGCTTGGCCTGAGTCGTTCGGCTGCCGAGAGCGCCTACGTAGAATGCAGGAGAAGGGAGAGCCAGCGAGAGCGCCGGCTCGTCGATCTTGGGGTCGTGTGAGAGCGTCACCACGGCCGTGGAGCTGGTCAGCGGCAGCTCTTTGAAGGCCTCCCCGGGCCAGGCTCGAATCAGCCGGTCGACACCCGGGAAGCGCGCTTCGGTCGCAAAGGCGCGGCGGGGGTCGACCACCGCAGTGCGATAGCCCATCGTCTTCGCGAGCTGCGCCAGGGAAATCGAGATGTGTGCGCCGCCGACGATCACGAGAGTCGGCGGAGGCGGCAAGACATCGATGAAGGCCTGGACTGGCTGGTCGCCGGCACGCAGTTCCACAATTGCCGACTGGCCAGCCTGCCGCGCCAACTCGACGACCGCTTCGTCGAGCCCGGAATTCAGGCTCCCATAGCGCCGGGCCGTTTCAACCGTGCTCAGGCTGAGTTTCCGGCCCACGAGCTCAGGCGGGCCCTTCAGCACCGTTACGGTCGCAGCCGGAACCTCGGCCTCGACGAGATCTCGCACGAAATCGAAATGCTTCGGATCCAGCCGCTCAACCAACACGTCCAGGCTTCCGCCGCAGGCCAGCCCGACTTCCCAGGCGGTTTCATCGGCCACGCCAAAGTGCAGTATCTGCGGGTCGCCGTTCCTCAGGACGCCAAGTGCAGCTTCAGCGACGGCAGACTCTACGCAGCCGCCGCTCACTGAACCGGTGATCTCCCCACCCGCGCGGATCCCCATCTTGGCGCCTTCTTGCCTTGGCGAGGAGCCCCAGGTCTGAATCACGGTCGCCAGCGCGATCTCTGCATCGTTCTCACGCCAGCGCAATAGGTCAGGGAGGATGTCGCGCACTTCGGCTGCCTCTACTCCGCTCCGATGCGGCCCTTCAGACCGGCGGCCGAGAAGGGTCCAGGCTCCGCGATCAACTTTCGAGCTGCATCAATTTGCCCCCAGGTGTCCCACAGCAGCACGCCGCGCACTCGGCCACCCTCGAGGTAGTAAACTACGCCCTGCTTGTACGGTTCTTGCCAATCGGTCACCGGCTGGAGTCGTGAGTCCAGCTCCCCGACCGCTTCATAGCCTAGATCGAAGAGATCAGAATAGAAGTACGGCTGATGATCGTAGCGGACGTCCGCCCCGGCCATCGACTTCCCCGCTACCTCACCCATCGTGTTGGCGTTGTCCTCATGCTCGACCCGCGTCCGGCGGCCCAGGGCAGAATTATAGAACCGGGCCACGTCACCCGCCGCGTAGATGTCCGGATCGCTGGTCTGAAGCGAGGGACCTACCATAATTCCGTCGTCCACTTCCAAGCCTGCACTCTCGGCGAGCTGCGTGTTGGGCCGAATTCCGATCCCACCAACCACCACATCCGCTTCGAGGCTGGCGCCGTTCTTCAAGCGCACCCGGACGGTTCCGGCGGTGTCCTCAATCCCTTCGACGCTTTCGCCAGCCAGGACCTGGACTCCCTTCTCTCGGTAATAATCGTTCAGAGAGCTGCTCAGGTCTGCTGGAAACAGCCGGGCGCAGATTCCGGCCACCGGAAAAACGATGGTCACCTTCTTGCCGTTCATGGCCAGTGCCGCGGCCACCTCGGAGCCAATAAACCCCCCGCCGATCACCACGAAGCGCTCCACGCTGTCCGCTAACGCTCGCAGGCGCCGGAAGTCGGTGACGCTGCGGTAATAGATCACACTGTCGCCGCCGAACGGAAGCCGGCGGGGCGTGCCGCCAGTGGCCAAGAGCAACTTGGCGTAGCGATACTCGGTCCCTTGATCATCGATTACAAGCTTTGGGCCCGGATCCAGGCGCTCGACCGTCCTCCCGAGGTGCAGCTCGACATGCTGGTCCTGAGTCTTCAACCAGATGCTGTCCAGCTGCTTGCCTTTCCACAGCCCCTTCGAGAGCGGAGGCCGCTTATAGGGAGGATCCTGCTCGGATCCAATCAAGCCCAGTGATCCCTCCGAATCCACGGATCGGATTCCTTTCACCGCCGCGTTGGCTGTCATTCCCCCGCCAACAATCAGGTACTTGTACTCCTGCATCACCGAGTCCCTCCGGACTGCCTGCAATTCTACTATCCTGTGTTCTAATGGATCATCCTTCGGCGCGTCGCCTGGCAGTAAGGCAGGAGCAGCATGAGATACGTTGTGGCGTTCTTCCGAGCGCTTCTGACCCTCGCGGGGATTCTCGCCTTGGCCGGCTGCGCCTACCTCGCCTTCTGGCCGGTGCCAGCCGACGTGCCGACCGGGGAATCAGAGGGCGGGCGTCAGCATGAGGTGGCCTGCGAGGCGCGCAGAGAACCCATCAGCCTCTCTCCTCGGACGATCGAGGTGGGGCGGGGAGACAGTATCCAGCAGGCCATCGATCGGGCTCAGCCAGGCGACACCATCCTCGTGGCGCCGCTGACGTACCGGGAGTCGCTGGTGATCGAACTCCCAAATCTGACTTTGATTGGCCAGGAGGCTGGCGGGCGGCGGCCGGTGCTGGACGGGGACGGGAAGCGCGAGAACGGGTTGGTCGTCTGCGCCAGTGCCTTTACCATGGAAGGCTTCGAGCTGCGGGATTATGTCGACAACGGCGTGCTGGTACAGCGGACTTCGGGCACCACCCTTCGCAATCTGATCGCCGACCACACCGGCAAGTATGGCTTGTTTGCGGTCAAGTCCAGCCAGGTGGTGATCGAGCGCTCGGTCGCGATCGGCGCCAGCGACACGGGAATCTACGTCGGCCAGTCGAGCGACGTGGTCGTGCGCGAGAGCGAAGCCACCGAGAACGTCTCCGGCTTCGAGATCGAGAACTCCTCTCGGGTTACCCTGGTCGACAATCACGCTCACGGAAACACTGCCGGCATCCTGGTCTTTGTGCTTCCGGACCTGGAGGTCAAAGAGGGGAAGGACAACGTTGTTCGCGGGAACTTGGTCGAAGGAAACAATCTGGCCAACTTCGCCGCCGAAGAGGAGATCGTCTCCAATGTGCCCTCCGGCACGGGCATCCTGATCATGGCCGCCGACCGAACCGAAGTGACTGGCAACCAGATCCGAGACAACAATTCGGTGGGGATCGCGGTGATCGGCCTCCGGGAATTGCTCCCCGGGCGGGAGCAGTTTGACGTCGGAACCGAGTCGGAGGGCAACCGGATCCACGACAACCGGCTGGAGGGCAACGGGACCGATCCGGATCCGGCGCTGGCGGAGGCTGGACTGCCGGGTGTGGACTTGCTCTGGGGCGCCAGCGGTTGGGACAAC
>CAYHJH010000080.1:5510-6817 GCA_964356605.1 uncultured Anaerolineaceae bacterium | reverse complement strand
CCAGTGGGCCGAGTCGAAAATAGGGTTCCGGACTCGAGCATCCGCCACATGCGGCGATGTTCGCGTGATGAGGAGGTGGGCCTAGGACAGAAGTACCCAGCCAACTCGGGCGCACTTATTGCATGGCGTGGAGAAACTGATATATACTTTGTCGGCTTGTGGGGGATAGTGGGGGGGTGTGGGACGCCGCCTTAGCCGGCGTCCCCACTTTATAACCTACTACCGAACGCATGTTCTTAGGTCAATACAAGTATACCACCGACACGAAAGGTCGGCTGACGATCCCTGTCCGCTTCCGCGCGGCATTGGCCGCGGGCGCGTATCTGATACAGGGCTTCGAGAGGAATCTGATCGTGCATACCACCCAGAATTTCCAGGGCCTGGCCAAGAAAGCCTCCGGGCTCACCTCCACTCATCCCGAAGCGCGCGCCATGCGGCGGGTGATCTTCGGCGGGGCCACCGAGGTGTCGCTCGACTCGGCCGGACGGGTGAACATCCCAACGTTTCTGCGGGATTACGCCGGACTCGAAGGGGATGTCTACCTGGTCGGGGCCGGTGAGTACTTCGAGATCTGGCGGGCCGAGGAGTGGGAGAAGCAGCTCCGCTTGGTGACCGATCCAGAAGCCAACGCGCAGCGTTTCGCTGATTTCGATCTCTCGACAGGGTGAGCGGGGAGAACCCTTCGACATGCTCAGGGGGGACCTGCGGTCGCTTGAACCGCACACCCCGGTACTTTACCAACAAGTGCTCTCTGCCCTCGACCCGAAGCCGGGGAGCCGCATCATCGACGGCACCATCGGAGCCGGAGGCCATGCGCAGGGGATCCTCGAGCGCTCCGCGCCAGGAGGGGAGCTGCTGGGCCTAGACCGAGATTCAGTCACACTGCCGCTGGCCCGGCAGCGCTTGGCGCGGTATCGCGAAAGGGTCCACCTGCGACATGGCACATTCCGAGAGATCCGGGACCACGCGGCCGCGGTCGGGTGGGAGCAGGTGGATGGCGTGCTGCTGGATCTGGGTCTCTCGTCCATGCAGCTGGACGATCCGAGCCGCGGCTTCTCATTTCAAGCGGAGGGCCGACTGGACATGCGCTTCGACCCTGAACAGGAGCTCGATGCCGAGGAGCTGGTCAACCGGATGCCCGAACGGGAGCTGGCGGATCTGATCGCAAGCTATGGGGAGGAACCGCAGGCCCGCCGGATCGCTCGGGCGATCGTGGCGAACCGACCGATGGAGACCACTTTGCGGCTGGCGGACGTGGTCGCCAGCGCAGCGTGGAGAGGGTCGAGAAGCCGGTCTGGGCGTGGTCA
>CAYHJH010000080.1:2346-5410 GCA_964356605.1 uncultured Anaerolineaceae bacterium | reverse complement strand
CAGGCCCTTCGGATCGCGGTCAACGACGAGTTGGCCGCGCTGGAGCAGGCGCTGCCGGAAGCCGTCGAGCTGCTGAGACCTGGTGGGCGGTTGGTCGTACTTGCCTTTCATTCGCTGGAGGACCGCGTGGTAAAGCGGTTCATGCGGGAAGCGAGCCGGGACTCCGCCGACATGCCGGCAGGGCTAATTTTTTCGAAGCCGGCCCGACTGCGTCTGCTCACTCGCAAGCCGATCCGGCCGGAGCCGGAAGAGATTGAGAGCAACCCGCGGGCCCGAAGCGCTCGATTGCGGGCTGCCGAGAGACTAGCGGAACGCTGAAGGTCCTGAAGGTGGCATGAAGCTTGCAGAAGATCATCGGAAGACACATGCCCCAAGCTTTCAGACAAGCCCCATGGCGGCTCCAGATTCGCGCCACGAGCCGAACGGCGCTCTGGATCGTGGGGCTTTTCGTTTTGGGAGGCCTATATCTGGCGGTCAACGCCAAGGTGGCCCGCGCCGGAAGGGAACTGCTGGTGCTTGGGCGAAGGCAGGAGACGCTAGCGCGTGCCAACGCCGAATTGAACGCGACCTACGCCGAACTGACCTCGCCGGAATTGATGATGGAGCGGGCGGTCTACCTCGGTTTCCGGCCCGTCCGGCCGGAGGAAGTGGAGTACCTGGCTGTGGAAGGCGCGATCACGGAGACAACCTTCGTGGCGCCGCGCCCCCCAAGATCGGAGACCAACCGCTTCGGCATGCTGTCGCCGAGCTATACCGAGACGCTGGGCGAGCGCCTGGTTCGCTTCCTTAAAGGATTGGCCGAGTGAAGGGGATTCCCGGGATGAGGCCGAAGGGGCAGCGTACCGCCGGCTCAAACTTGCCAGAAGGCCCGCTGGCAGCCTCCGGCAAGATCGCCGCGGTTTCCTTCCGCGGGACCGACCAGGATCCGGCCGGGTCGGCGCCGACCGCGGTCTCCGCGGGTCGGATCCGCATGGTCATGATTGGAATGGGCCTGCTGACCGGCGGACTGCTGGTCCAGCTGATCCGGGTGCAATTTGGACCCTACGCCCCGATTTTCGCTGCGCGAAGGGAAGTGGGTGTCACCCGCCTTGAACAGATAATTCCGGCCCGCGGCCTGATCTTCGACCGCAACGGCAAGCTAATGGCTGGCAACAGCACGTCCTTTGTGATCGAGATCGAAACCCGCCAACTGACGCCGGAGAGCCAACTGGCGATCGCCGAGGTGCTCTCAAAAACCCTCGTCCTGCCGCTCGAGGACCTGTTCGGTCAGCTCAGTCAGGACTGGGTGGCGCGTGGACAGTATCGTATTCGGCTCACTCGCAAAGGCGAAGCCGGCGAGCCCTTGCCGATTACGGTCGATAAATTCGTGGCTAGCGCGCTCAACGGATTCCTGGCCGATCCGCTGGCGCCGGACCTGAGCGGGCTAGCACTGGTCCCGGCGCCGGAACGGGTGTATCCGGCCGGGAGCCTTGCCGGCCACGTGTTGGGATTCGTCAACCAGGAACGCCAGGGCTTTTTCGGCGTCGAAGGTTACTACGACGAGTGGCTCGCTGGAAAAGCGATCACCATCGCCCGGCCAATGATCGCCCCCGAGGCGCGGCTTCAACCCGACGCGCCAGCCGGCGTCAATCTGGTCCTGACCATCGACAGCGAGATTCAGCAGATGGTCGAGCTTGAGCTTGCGAAGGCGATTGAGAGCTCTGGCTCCGATAGCGGCGAGATCCTGATCATGGATCCACGGAATGGCGAAATCCTGGCCATGGCCGCCTGGCCGATCCTGGATCCCAACGCCTACGAGCCATGGCTGACCGAGGAGGGAGACGAGTCGCCGGTCATCGCGCCGGCGGTTGGAGCGATGTATGAGCCCGGCTCGACCTTCAAAGTACTCACCATGGCGTCGGCTCTCGACGCCGGCGTGGTGGAACCGGAAACGGAGTTTATCGACACGGGCTCGATCGAGGTGGGGGGTAACACGATTCGAAATTGGGACGGCGAGGCCTGGGGCCCGCAGTCCATGCTGGGCTGCATGAAGAATTCGCTGAACGTCTGCCTGGCCTGGGTTGGGTCCGATCGGCTGGGCGCTTCGACTCTCTACAGCTATCTGCGGGCGTTCGGAGTCGGGCAACTGACCGGAATCGACTTGGCCGGTGAGGTGCCTGGGCAGCTGCGCACCCCCCGGCATCCGGAGTGGACCGAGTCGGATCTCGGGACCAATTCTTTCGGACAGGGCGTGTCGCTGACACCGATGCAGCTTCTGGTGGCAATCAGTGCGGTGGCAAACGAGGGCTTGATGGTTCAGCCGCATGTTGTGCGGCAAGTGGTCGGACCCAACGGCGCCTACTCGCCTCAGACCACCGTCCTGGGGCGTCCGATCACGCCCGAGACGGCCGCAACGCTCAATGAAATGCTGGCGACCACGCTCGATGGAGAAACGGCCTACGCCAAAGTCCCGGGCTACCGCATCGCGGGCAAGACCGGGACTGCGCAAATCCCAACCGATTTCGGATATGACGCCAGCGGGACGATCGCCTCGTTCATAGGCTGGGGGCCGGTGGACGACCCGCGCTTCATCGTACTGGTACGGCTCGACAAGCCAGAGACCTCTCCCTGGGGTTCGGTGGTGGCCGCGCCGGTCTTTCAGGAGGTCGCCCGGCGGCTGGTGGTGTTCCTGGAGATCCCGCCGGACGCGGTCCGGATGGCCGCTGGATGAGGCTCGCCGATGCCTCCTTGGAGGTCCTTCAGCCGTTCCTTGCTGTCGCTGAACCAGAGAGCGAGCAGGACCGGATCGAGGCCAGACTGCGGAGAGGACCAATGTTAACGCTCGGGACGATCGTAGAGGGGATCACCGGCCGCCGGCTAAGTGGGCTCGGCCAAGTCATCACCGACGCGGCCATCGACTCGCGGCTTGCCATCTCGGGCGGCCTATTTGTGGCATTGCCCGGCGAGCGCACCGACGGCCATGAGCATGTGGCCGAGGCCTTTGCCCGCGGCGCGATTGCTGCGTTGGTCGAGCGCGACATGGGGCCGGAATTCGACCTGCTCGATCTGCGAGACCTCGGCGAGC
>CAYHJH010000080.1:0-2246 GCA_964356605.1 uncultured Anaerolineaceae bacterium | reverse complement strand
TCGAGCCGTCGAGCCGAGCTCAGCCTCGATCACGACACCGGTCTGTCTGCGGGTAGACAACACGCTATTGGCGCTCCAGGCGGCGGCCAAACATTGGCGGCAGCAGCTCTCGCACCGTGAATCTCATCGCCAGGCGCTCCGGGTGATCGCCATCACCGGTAGCGTCGGCAAATCGACCACCAAGGAGCTGGCCGCTGAAATCCTGCAGCGCCGGTTCCGGACACACCGAAACCCCGGAAACCTGAACAACGAGATCGGCCTTCCGCTCAGTGTGCTCCAAATCAGCAGCGCCCAAGAACGGGCCGTGCTGGAGATGGGCTTCTACGTCCCCGGCGAGATCGCGTTGCTTTGCGAGATCGCTCGCCCCCAGGTAGGCGTGATCACGAATGTCAGCGAGGTCCACCTCGAGCGGGCCGGAAGCCTGGAGGCGATCGTGCAGGGCAAGGGTGAGTTAGTGGAGAGCCTGCCGCCGGCGCCCGAGGGCGTCGCCATCTTGAACATCGACGATGAAAACGTGCGCGGCATGGCCAGCCGCACTCGAGCCAGGGTCTTCTATTACGGACTGTCCCCCGATGCGGATCTGTGGGCCAGCGACGTGGAGGGCCTCGGCCTGGAGGGCGTGCGCTTTCAGCTCCATCATCTCGGAGAAATCTTTCATGTGCGGGTGCCGCTCCTTGGCCAACACTCGGTCCACACCGCCTTGCGGGCCGCGGCGGTCGGACTGGCGGAGGGGATGAGTTGGGACGACATCATCGCCGGGCTGCAACAGACTCATAGCCAGCTGCGGCTGGTGGCGGTGAACGGGCCCGGCGGTTCGCTGCTGCTGGATGACACGTACAACGCCGCGCCGCCCTCGGTTATTGCGGCGCTCAATCTCCTGCAAGAGCTGGAAGGCCGGCATATCGCGGTGCTAGGCGACATGCTCGAGCTCGGTGAGTTCGAAGAGCGCGGCCATCGCATGGTCGGCGCGCGGGCGGCCGAAGTTGTGCATGAGCTGGTCACGGTGGGTGAACGCGCCCGTTGGATCGCCGAGGAGGCCCTGCGCGCTGGGATGCCGCAGGCCGCGCTCGCCACGCTGCCCGACAGCCAGGCCGCGGTGGAGTATCTGCGCAGCCGGATCGGAGCAGGGGATGTGGTCCTTATCAAGGGGTCGCGCGGGGTCCACATGGACGAGATCGTCAATGAGCTGGAGGTTTCCGATTGACGCAGGCGGCCGCCGCCCTCTCGCTGGGCGGGATCACGTTCTTGCTCACGGTGATCTGGGGCGGCCCGTTGATCCAGGTGTTGCGGCTCTTGAAGGTCGGGAAGTACATTCGTATCGAGGGCCCACAGCGGCATTTCACCAAGCTCGGCACGCCTACGATGGGCGGCTGGCTGTTCATCATCCCGGTGCTGTTGATCACCGGCGTGCTCAACCTCGTTTCGATTGTCAGCGAGCTCACGGTGCTCGGGCGCTCGATCCTGCTGCCTCTGGCCATCATGCTCGGCTACGCACTGATCGGCGCGCTCGACGACTGGCTGGGAGTACGCGGCGGGGGGAGGGGCGAGGGATTGCAGGGCCGCTGGAAGTTTTCGGCGCAGGTGGCGCTCGCACTGGCCGCGGCAATCGGGTTGGAGTACTTCCTAGGCGCCCCGGACCTCTTCCTGCCGAACGTGCCGGAGGAAATCGAGCTCGGAGTTCTTTACGTCCCGATTGCCATGTTTGTGATCGTGGGGGCCAGCAACGCGGTGAACCTCACCGATGGGCTGGACGGACTGGCCGGGCTGATCTCCGCCACGGCATTCGCAGCGTTCGGAGCCATCGCACTGCTGCAGGGCCAAGTGTTCCTGGTTCGATTCTGTTTCACGGTAGTGGGCGCCCTCTTCGCCTTCTTATGGTTCAACGCGCACCCGGCCGAACTCTTCATGGGCGATACCGGGGCGCTGGCGCTGGGAGCGACTCTGGGTGTCGTGGCGCTGATGACCGGACAGTGGGTGTTGCTCCCCGTGATCGCCATCATTCCGGTCAGCGTCACAGTGAGCGTCATCCTGCAGGTCGCCTATTTCAAGCTGACCAAAGGTCGGCGGCTCTTCAAGATGGCTCCGCTGCACAACCACTTCGAACTGAGCGGCTGGAGCGAGACCCAAATCGTTCAGCGTTTCTGGCTGGTCGGGCTGCTGGCCGCCATGATCGGTATTGCGATGGCTTTGATCTAGGTGCTTGCTGAAAAACGATCTTTCGCCCTCACCCCCTACCCCCTCTCCGC
>CAYHJH010000079.1:0-6835 GCA_964356605.1 uncultured Anaerolineaceae bacterium | reverse complement strand
CATCAGCCTCGTTCGTGTAGAATTCGGCCCGGCACGATGTTCACCAGGCCTCGGCGAAGCAAACTCTCCCGCGCGCTACAAGAAGCGACCGATCCGGACCTGAGATCGCTCCGAACCGAGGTCGTTCGACGTCAGGAACGAATCGCGGAGCTTGAACTTGAATTGTTTGATCTGCGGGTGTCACTGGCTGAGTTCGAGCGCGAGTTGGAAATCCGCATCCGCCCATTAGAGCGACAGCTGGACGATCTGCGCGCCAGGCTGGACCAGCTCCGTCGAGCGGCCGCCAAGAAAGCCCAGTGGGGCGATCGAGCCAATCAAGCAGAGATTCCGGACGTCGTCGAGCAGTTCCGTAAGGCCTGGACGCCACAATTCCCCCAGGATCCGACCCCACCGAAGCCAGCTCCCTCCGAACTCCAGCAAACCGAATTGCGTAGTCTGTACCGGGAACTCGCCAAGCGCTTCCACCCGGACCTGACCACCGACCCCGACCGGAAGCGCTGGCGCGAAGAAATGATGGCCAGAGTTAACCTGGCGTATGAATCCAATGACTTGAATGCGCTTCGGGCGCTCCAGAATGAAACCGAGCGGGCTGGCATCGATACGCCGATCGACGGCTCGGCCGAGCTCGCCGAGGTCCGAGATCAGATCCTGACCAACATCCATGCTGAGATCCAGCGCCTCGATCGGGTCATCGCCGGTTTGCATGCGGAGCTCGACCGATTGGAAAGATCAGAGGTCGCGCAGCTGAAGCTGGACGTGGTGAAAGCTCGCCTCAACGAATACGATCTGCTCGCTCTGATGGCTCGCGAGTTCGAATCACAAATCGCGCAGGCAAAGGCCGAGCTGGCCTCTCGCGCCTAGACCCTTCCCAGCAACCTCCCTGGAGGCGTCCACCAAGAAAATGATCCCGCCTGCCCTGAGCTGCGTTGATCAGGAGCGATGCCGCTACCCAAGCTGCCGCAGCACCAGCATCACTTTCCCCTGCACCTCTAGGTTCTCTGGCTTCTCGACGAAGATGGGCGCCATCGTCGGGTTGGCAGGTTGCAGGCGAATGCCGCCTCTCTCCCGATAGATGTGCTTCAATGTCGTCTCTTCTTTGTCCTTGAGCCAGACCGCCACCATGTCTCCGTTCCGCCATTCCGGCTGGCGCTGCATCACCACGATATCGCCATCGTTGACCATGGCGTCGATCATCGAGTCGCCTCGCACCTCCAATGCAAAAAGGTCCTCCGTCGTGCTGAGCAGATCGCGGGTGATCTCGATCGCCTCGTCGGAGCTGAACATTGGCGAATCGGTGCTCGGAAGAGGGACGGGCTCGCTGGCAAAGATACGGCCGACTATGGGGACGCGCACGACATTGGTGAGCTGAGAGGCGGCCTCCGAAATCCGCTCGGTAAGCCGGATTCCGCGTGAGACGTTCTGATCCCGGTTGAGGTAGCCCTGCTCCACCAACCGGTTGAGGTTGTAGTTGACGACGGACGTGGAGGAGATGCCCACCGCTCCCCCGATTTCTCGTATCGAGGGAGGGTATCCGCTCCGCGAGCTGAACTTCCGAATGAAGTCCAGCATCCTACGCTGTCGATCCGAGAGCTTGCCTCGCGCCATATTCACCTCCTGGCGCGCAGCCTGAGAGCCGCACGCTTGTTCGTATTCTAGCGGAACATACGTTCTATGTCAAGTCCGCGATTTCCACCTACCGCTCGGCCCACTTCCGCGTGTCTGTGCGGTTGGCCATCGCAATTTGGGGATGTACAATCCATGCAGCCGTTTCTCCACTCACTACGGGTGAAAGCACTCCAAGAGCGCATTCTTAAGGAAGGTGTCAACTTAGGCAACGGCATCCTCAAGGTGGACGGTTTCATCAATCACCAGGTGGATCCGGGCCTGATGGCCAGCTGCGGCAAGGAGCTGGCAGCCCGCTTTTCCACAGTCCACGCCACCAAGGTCCTGACCGCCGAGATCTCCGGCATCGCGCCTGCGCTGGCGACCGCCTCCGAGCTGAAACTGCCGGTGGTTTACGCTCGCAAGAGCAAGCCAATCACGATGCCGGACCAGATCTTTCTCACTCTCGCCCCCTCCCACACCAAGGGACGGACGGTTGAGCTGATAGTGTCGCCCGAGTATTTGGGCCGGGACGAGCGGATTCTGATCATCGACGACTTCCTGGCTTCCGGTCAGACCATCATGGGTTTGGTTCGGCTGGCAAGGGCCGCAGGCGCCTCCATCGTCGGCATTGGTGCCCTGATCGAGAAACGATTTGAGGGGGGTCGAGCGCTGCTCAGCAGCCTAAACATCCCGATCGAAGCCTTGGCCGTGATCGTGGATATGGAAGCGGGACGCATCGTCTTCGAGGGCGACTGACTGCCCAAATCGCATCTGTGGATTCGATTGCCATCCTGGACTTCGGCTCGCAGACCGCGCAGCTGATCGCTCGTCGGGTCCGTGAAGCCCGGGTCTACTGCGAGCTTTTCCCCCACGACGCCCCACAACACTTGGTCATGGCACTCAACCCGAAGGGCTTCATTCTGTCGGGTGGCCCGGCCTCAGTCTACGAGCCGGGTGCGCCGCAGATCCCGAGTTATGTGCTCGACTCTGGGCTCCCGGTGCTGGGCATTTGCTACGGCATGCAGGCCCTGGCCCACTCGCTCGGCGGCCAGGTCGCCGCCTCAGCGGCCCGCGAATACGGTCCGGCGGAGATCGAGGTGCAGGAAGCTGCCGGGCTACTTACTCGCGGAAAGCACCCGGTCTGGATGTCGCACGGGGACCGGATCGAGCGGCTGCCGAAAGGCTTCAAGGTGCTCGCCACATCGAGCAACTCGCCCAATGCTGCGATGGGCAATCCCGGTCTCAAGCGCTACGGCCTTCAATTCCATCCAGAGGTCCACCACACGCCGAACGGCTCGGAGATCCTTCGCAAATTCGTGGTCGACGTGTGCGGTGCTGCTCCGGAGTGGGCGCCGGACGCCATGATCCCGACCGCCTTGGAGCGAATTCGAACTCAGGTGGGACACGGCCGGGCCATTGCGGCGGTCAGCGGTGGAGTCGACTCGGCGGTTGCAGCCGCCTTGGCCTTCCGCGCCATAGGCGAGCAGCTCAGCCCGATCTTCATTAATACTGGGCTCTTGCGGGCAGGCGAAGGCAAACAAGTTGAGTCGAGCCTGGAGCCCTTCTTCGGTAACCAACTCACCACCGTGGATGCCTCGAGCACCTTTCTGGCAAAGCTGCAGGGGATCACCGATCCGGAGACCAAGCGCCGAATCATCGGCGAGCAATTCATTCGCACCCTCGAGGCCGAGGCTTCACGGCTAGGAGCGCCTGGCTTCTTGATTCAAGGAACGATCTATCCGGACGTGGTTGAGTCCAGTGGCCCGGATCGGCAGACCGCCGCTCGGATCAAGACCCATCACAATGTGGGCGGTCTTCCCGACCAGATGGCATTCGAGCTGATTGAGCCCCTGCGCTACCTTTTTAAGGATGAGGTTCGGGAGCTTGGCCGGTCGCTCGGGCTGCCGGAGCGGCTGCTGTGGCGACAACCGTTTCCGGGGCCGGGCTTGGCCGTGCGTTGCCTCGGCGAAGTAACCGAGCAGCGACTGGATTCGCTGCGCGCAGCCGACGCTATCTTGATCAACGAGCTGGGCGCCGCCGGCCTGCTGCACGGCGATACGGCCCAGGCCTTCGCCGTGCTGCTGCCTATCCGAACAGTAGGCGTGATGGGCGATCAACGCACCTATGCCGAGACCGTGGCCCTGAGGGCCGTCACTACCGAAGACTTCATGACCGCCGACTGGGCCCGCTTGCCGCATGAATTGCTCGCTCAAGTCAGCCGCCGGATCGTAAACGAAGTGCCCGGTGTGAATCGTGTGGTGTACGACGTCACAAGCAAGCCGCCCGGCACGATCGAGTGGGAATAGCCCCGTGCTACAATCGGCCCATGTCCCTCCGGGCGGCGCTCCGGCTGCCTGTGCTGCTATTGGCGGCCGTGCTCGTTCCCCCTGAGCAAATCCAAGCCAGCCTGCGAGTCTCTCAACCTGACGTCCAGGCCTTTCCCACCATCAGCCTGCATGCAGCGCTATCCGATGGGTCGGGCCGGCCAATTCCAGATCTGCCGGTGGGAGCCTTCCAGGTCTTAGAGGACGGGGAGCCAGTCGAAGGCCTGGCGGTCGAGAAGGTGTTGGTCGGCACCCGGCAGGTGTTTGTGATCAACTCGTCCGCAGGACTCGGAGTGCGCGACTCTCACGGCCGCACCCGTTTCGAGTTTGCTCGAGATGAGCTGATCCGCTACTGGCGAGATCCTCAAGCGAGTCTAACCGGCGTGGACGACTTGAGTTTGCTGACCGCCGAAGGGCTGCTCATCCAGCACAGCCAGTCCGCCGCCGAACTCTCCGCCTCTCTGGACCAGATCCAACCGACATTTGAAGCAGGAATCTCGGGATTCGATCTGATCTTGTTGGCCCTGGATTTTTCCGCCGACCCGGTCGGAGAAGGCCTCTTGCCAGGTTCGCTGATCTTTATCACTCCAGTCATTGAGACCCCCCGCGACCTGCCAACCGCAAACGCCATCGCCCGCGCCAATGAGTCGGGTACGGCGATCTTCCCGGTACTCTTCTCGAATCCAGAGTCCCCAGAGGAGCCAGATATCCAGCCCTTGCTCGACCTAGCTGAAGCGACCGGCGGACGGTTCGTCCGCTACGATTCACAGGCAGGCCTCGGTGAGCTGGCCGACTGGATTTTGGCTCAGCGCTTTCAATACCGGTTGAGTTTCAGCTCCCAGACCAACACTCCAGGGGCGCATACCTTGCAGATCGTGGTGAACACCAACGACCTGGAAGCCGCCTCTTCGCTCGTCAACTACTCAATCGACGTGCAGCCTCCCCAGATCGCGTTCATACAGCCCCCCAACGAAGTGCTGAGACAAACCGAGAATCCCGATCTGCCGGTCGAGGCTATTCAGCCCGTCGCTTACCAACTCGATCTGTTGGTCACCTTCCCGGACGGCCACCCACGGCCGATTCGACAGAGCCGCTTGCTCGTCGATGGCGAAGTGGTTGCGGAAAATGCTGAGCCTCCGTTTGAGCGGTTTGAGTGGGATCTGACCTCCTACCGCCAGAGCGGGACCCACACGCTCCAAGCGATCATTGAGGACTCGATCGGTCTTGAAGCGGAAAGTGTGGAGCTGCCGGTTCAAATCACGATCGAAACTCCTCCGCGGGGACTCTCTGCATTCCGGCCCGCGTTTGATTCGTTGGTGGCAGTGGTAGCGCTGGTCGTCGCCGGAATGGTGATGGTAGCCGGCCTGACGACCTTGGCCCGGCGATCGCCGCAACGGCTCGCGTCCGCCAGCGCTCGCCTGAACCCGATCAAGCGAGCCAGGCTGCAGGTGTCCTCCCCCTCGGAAGCGCTGCTCATCCCGATCCGGCCTCCGGGACAACCGGTTCCGCTTACCGGTGTTGATGTCGTCTTGGGGCGCGACGCTTCGCTGGCAGCTATCGTCTTGGATGATCCGTCGGTCGAACGAATGCACGCCCGACTTATCCGTCAGGCGGACGGAGGCTACCTGCTGCGGGACCAGGGGAGCGTGGCAGGGACTTGGGTCAATTACGACCTGATCCCCTCCGAGGGGCGCCGCCTGCGGCATGGCGATCTGGTCCAGTTGGGACGGGTGGAGTTCCGCTTCCAACTCCCCGGGAAGCACGCCCCCCGGCCAATTATGGTGTACCCCGACCCTCAGGATCGCAATCAGCGCACATGATTCCCGCTAAAGAACCACACCTGACCGTCGCTGCTCTCTCCCACCCCGGCGAAGCGCGCGAGATCAATGAAGATCGTTATTCGGTCTCGCACTTTGTGCGCGCGGACGACGAGCAGCCCTCGCTGCTGGCCATCGTGGCAGATGGGATCGGTGGACACCAGGCAGGCGAAGTCGCAGCGCAGATCGCGGTTGATACGCTGGGCGAGGCGATCGCGGGCTCGAACGGAAAAGATCCGGTCTCGGAGCTGAAGCAGGCGGTGATCGCAGCCGGTCGCTTGGTGACCGAGACCTCCGCCCACGACGAGGCTTTCCGAGGAATGGGATCGACCGTTGCAGTAGCCTGGGTGATCGACCACCGGCTCTTCACAGTCTCGGTCGGGGACAGCCGCATCTACTTGCTGCGCGAAGGACGGCTTAAGCAGATCTCAATCGACCATACCTGGGTGCAGGAAGCCATTGTCCACGGAATCCTGACGCCCGAAGAGGCCCGCAATCACCCCAACGCTCATGTGCTGCATCGACATCTCGGGGGAGAAAATGATCCAATCCCCGACTTCCGCCTCCGGATTTCGGATTCTGAGACCGACGCGCAATCCGAATCCAATCAGGGGTTGTCGCTCAAGCCCGGTGAACAGCTCCTGCTTTGCTCGGATGGCCTGACGGACCTGGTGGAACCCGCGGAAATCCGGGAGGCCCTCACCAAGAATCCCCCTGGCGAGGCAGTGGCGGCCCTGGTGGGTCTTGCCAGATCCCGCGGCGGTCACGACAACATCACTGTCATCGCGGTATCGGTGCCGGAACAGTCCGCTCCAGCGCGGCCCAGAGGTTGCCTCGGCTCCGTGCTTCGAACCTCCGTGGCCGGGGTCGTGCTGCTCGCCCTCGTCCTGCTCCTTTTGGGCCTCGGCTATTGGTTCGATCTTTGGCCCTGGTAACCCGCCTCCCATAGATCCCGATCCCAAGCCAATGGCACCGTTGCAGGTCTGGAACTTGCAACTGGGTTGGCGTGACAGGACCGAATTCGTAAAATAGCCGCCGTGTCCGAGACCGTCCACGCCGATGTTGGATTAATGCATGTAGCCGGTGGGC
>CAYHJH010000078.1:0-6864 GCA_964356605.1 uncultured Anaerolineaceae bacterium | reverse complement strand
GCCGCTGCACCGGCTACTATTCCATCCTCAGCGCCTTCGAACGCGCTGCCGAACTTAGCGCCGCCTAAGGTCCGAAAGAGTAGCTCGATCAGGCGGTAGACCGGGCTCGCCCGCAGGGCTAGAATCCGCCTGACCGTCAAAGTACCGGGATCGGGCGGTCGGCAATCCACAGGAGGCTCGCATGGGTCGAAAAGGTTCTTGGTCGTTTGCTCAGCACGAACGCGAGCGCCAGAAGCGCAAGGAGTTGAACCCCATTTGGCGAGGGGTGGGATGCATCTTGATTGCGGTCATGGGCCTGGCGGGATATGCCTTCGCGAGCTGGTTCCTTCAGCAGAATGCGGTCAACGCCTGGATCTATCTGCCGCCACAAGTTTTCAATCCGCGTGTCCCTTCTTTCCTGAGCTTCCTCGGAAACGGCAACCTAATCCGGTTTGTCGTGGCCCTGCTTTTTGTGCTCACTGCGTTCGGCATCCTGAATTTCGTGTACGCGCTGCTGTTTCCGATCCAGCCCGGCGAACACGATCTGCCGACGCCCAAGCGTCGGCCCCGCCGCAATAGGTAACCTGCAAGTCCCCAGAACTCGGATGAAATCTAAAACTGAATCTGTGCTCGGCAGGCCGACTGCCCGGGTAGATGCACTTGGAAAGGTGACGGGGGAGGCACTCTTTCCGGGCGACATCGACATGCCCAACCAGGCTTACATGAAGATTCTCTTCGCCGGCCGGCCACATGCGATCATTCGGCGGCTGGACACCTCGGCCGCCGAAGCGTTTCCCGGAGTACTGGCGGTGTTCACGGCAAAAGATGTGCCAGTCAACGAATACGGGTTGATCATTGCGGACCAGCCGGTCCTCTGCGGCCCGGGTTCTAGCGCACCCTACGCGGAGCGGGTGCGTTTCGTCGGCGACCAGGTGGCCGTGGTCGTTGCCGAGAGCGAGCTAATCGCGGCCGAGGCCGCCAGGCGAATCGAAGTCGAGTACGAGGACCTTCCGATCGTCACCGATCCACTGGTCGCGCGGCAGGACGGCGCGCCGCTGCTGTTTCCCGACCGGGGGAGCAACGTCTTCTGCCATTATCGGGTGCGCAAGGGAGACATGGCGGCCGGTTTCGCGGCGGCCGATGTCGTGGTTGAGAGCGAATATCGCACGCCGGCCCAGGAGCACGCCTACCTGCAGCCCGAGGCCGGACTGGGCTACATCGACGATGAGGGGCGCGTGACCGTCGAGGTGGCCGGGCAGTGGACTCACGAAGACCAGCAGCAGATCGCCCACGCGCTGGGAATGCCGCTGGAGCAGGTGCGCGTCCGATATGCCGCCATCGGCGGGGCCTTCGGCGGGCGAGAGGACATGTCGGTTCAGATTGTGCTGGCGCTGGCAGCCTGGAGGCTGCATCAGCGAGGGATCGATCGGCCGGTGAAGATTATCTGGTCGCGGGAGGAGTCGATCCTCGGGCATCACAAGCGGCATCCATTCATCATTCGGTCAAAGTGGGGAGCCAAGCGGAACGGCACGCTGGTGGCGGCCAAAGTCGAGGTGATCCAAGACGGCGGGGCTTACGCCTACACTTCGACCAAGGTGCTGGGGAACGCGACCTTGATGTGCACCGGTCCCTACGAAATCCCGAACGTGAAGGTGGATGGCTACTCGATCTATACCAACCACATCCCCGGTGGCGCCTTCCGCGGATTTGGAGGTCCCCAGGCGGCCTTCTCGGCCGAGATGCAAATGGGAAAGCTGGCCGAGGTGCTCGGCCTGGATCCGATGGAGGTCCGGCGGCGCAACCTGTTAAAGGAAGGGGGACTGCTTTCGGTCGGAACGCCGCTTCCTAAGGGTGTGACCATCGATCGAGTCCTGGAAGGCTGCGCCGAGAACGCGGGCTGGAGCCGCGAAGATGGAAGTTGGAGGCGGCCGTCGAGATTATCGCTGGGCGAACCGCCTGAACCGCACCTTCGGCGCGGCATCGGCATCGCCTGTGGATTCAAGAACGTCGGTTTCTCTTTCGGATCTGCCGAGCAATGCTCGGCCACGATCGAGCTGCACGGCGGCGTCGAAATCGAGGAAGTCGTGCTCCGCCACGCTGGCGCAGAGGTCGGGCAGGGTGCCCACACCGTCATGGCCCAGATGGCGGCCGAGGCGGTTGGGGTCCCGCTCGAGAGGGTTCGGATCCTGGCCTCCGACACTGCCACCAGCGAGAACTCTGGCTCGTCCTCTGCCTCGCGCATGACCTTCATGGCGGGAAACGCAATCCGCGGCGCGGTCGAGGCGGCGATGCTGAAGTGGCGCGATGAGGATCGGCCTGCGATCGCAACCTACCAGTATCTGCCTCCTGCGACCACTCCCTACGACTCCGAGACCGGCGAATCGCGCCCCAATTTCGCCTACGGATATGTCGCCGAGGCGGCCACCGTGGAAGTGGACACCGAGACCGGCTCGGTGCGCATTCTGGATGTGGTCTGTGCAGACGATGTCGGCAGAGTGGTGAACCCACAAGGCGTGCGTGGACAGATCGAGGGCGGTGTCGTGCAGGCCGCCGGCTATGCCCTCTTGGAAGATTTTCGCCAAGCCGGCGGTCGAGTGCAGACCAGCCTATTCTCGACCTACCTGATCCCCGGAGTTCTGGACATCCCCGATCGGGTGCAGTCGGTCATCCTGGAATACGAGGACCCGCTGGGGCCCTGGGGCGTGCGCGGCATGGCCGAGATGCCGTTCATCCCACTTACCCCAGCTGTCGTGGCCGCGGTCCACGATGCGTTAGCCATTTGGTTCGACGAGTTCCCGCTCACCCCGGAGCGGGTCTTCTGGGGCATTCGGGCTGCTCGAGAGGCATGAGCCCCGCAGCGTGAGTGCGCGGCCTCCGGCGCAGCGGATTCCTGGCGAACGTCTAAAGTGAGCAACCTTCCCCCACTCGTTCTGCTGCGAGGCGGCGGCGACCTGGCGACGGGTGTCGCTGCTCGGCTGTGGCGCGGAGGCTTCTGGGTTGTGGTGACCGAGATCGAGCGCCCGCTCGCCGTCCGCAGGCTGGTCGCGCTGGCCGAGGTGGTGTACGCGGGCGAGGTCGAGATTGAGGACCTGCGCGGCCGACGCGTGAGTGACCCAGCCGAGGCGCGCCGCGCCCTCGAAGCTGGCGTGATCCCGGTGCTCGTGGATCCAAGCGCAGGCAGCCGGCGCGAGCTCCAGCCGATGGCGGTCGTCGATGCGCGGATGACAAAGGCGGCTTCCGACCTCGGCATAGACGCTGCGCCGCTGGTGATCGGGCTGGGCCCCGGTTTTGAAGCCGGCGTGAACTGCCACGCAGTGGTGGAGACGAACCGCGGCCACCGGATGGGCCGGGTGACCTGGAGCGGAATGGCCGAGCTGGATACTCAAGTTCCCGACCCGGTAGCCGGCCAGGCTGTGGACCGTGTGCAGCGGGCGCCAGCCGCCGGCGTGTTTGAGGGTCGAGCGAGGCTAGCAGACAAGGTGAAGCGCGGCGACCTGCTTGGGGTCGTCGAAAAGGTGGAGATACGCGCTCCGTTCGACGGCGTATTGCGCGGGCTGTTGCACGATGGTGTGGAGGTCAAGGCCGGCCTCAAGGTCGGCGATCTCGACCCGCGCAACGATCCGGAGCTCTGCCGCCTGATCTCCGACAAGGCGTTGGCCGTCGGAGGAGGCGTGTTGGAAGCACTGCTTGCGCGCCCGGAAATTCGTCGGCGCCTGGCCGGGGGGTAGGTGCTGCTCAGCAGAGCGCTGCGCATCCATCCGGGCCAGATCGTGGCATTTACCGGCGCGGGCGGCAAGACCAGCGCCATTCGCCGGATCGCCGCTGAGCTCCGCCCGACACTGATCACCACCACCACTCGCCTCGGCCTCGAGCAGGCTGGCTTGGCCCTTCATCATCTCGTCGATCCAGGCCCTGCGGACTTAGAGAGAATTCCCGAGTACCTGGCGCAACAGGGTACGGTGCTCGTCACCGGCCCCTTGCTGGAAGGCGAGGGTAAATGGACCAGCCCGGGCGACCAGGTGCTGGAGTTCCTTGTCGAGATTGCCTCGAAAGAAGGGGCGCCCTTGCTCATCGAGGCGGATGGGGCCCGTGGCCGTTCGCTCAAGGCGCCGGCCGAGCACGAGCCGGTCGTCCCGTCGTTCGCCGACCTGGTTGTACCCATGGCCGGATTGGATGCCCTTGAGAAGCCCATCCATTCCGATTGGGTGCATCGGCCAGATCGAGTAGCGCTCATCCTCGCTGCGGACGATTCCGCCATCCTGGGGACTCGCGAAATCGCTCAGCTGCTGGCCTCGCCCGAAGGAGGACTGAAAGGCGTTCCGAGGGGCGCGCAGGTGCGCGTGCTGCTGAACAAGGTTGAACCTCAACGATTGGATGCCGGCCGAGAGATCGCCGGCCTGCTGTTGGACACACCTCCGATCCAGGCCGTCGTGCTGGCCTCCTTGGCGGGCGAAGACCCTGTCCATGAAGTTCACGGCCGCGTGGCCGCAGTGGTGCTTGCGGCCGGCGGCTCCACTCGGCTGGGTGAACCCAAGCAGCTGGTCGAGTGGCGCGGGCGCCCGCTCGTGTGGCACGCTGTGCGAGCCGCTCGCGAAGGTGGGCTCACCCCAGTCGTGGTTGTTCTGGGAGCGGCCGCGGACCGGGTGCGAGGATCCCTCGTTGGGGAATCGGTCAACATTGTTGAGAACCCCGCCTGGAGAGAAGGTCAGAGCAGCTCTGTCCACGTCGGCCTCAAGCAAGTGGAATCCAGTGCCGAGGCGGTGATCTTCCTGCTCGCCGACCAGCCGTTCGTTGGAGCGGACCTGGTGCAGGCGCTGGTCGAGCGGCATCGCCAGACTCTCTCTTCCCTGGTTGCTCCCCGGGCCGGCGGCCGCCGGGCGAACCCGGTGCTCTTCGATCAAGTAACCTTTGCGGAACTTCGGGGCCTCGAAGGCGATCGCGGGGGCAGGTCACTTTTCGAGCAATTTGATTGCGAATGGATCGAGTGGGGCGACTCGATCTTGCTGGATGTGGACACGCCGAGCGACCTGGCGAAGTTGCGCTCGCTGGAGTAGCAGATCCAGGCCCACCGCCTCTGCGAATTCGGAGGCAATGCTATAATCCGCAGCGAAATGCATGCCGATCTGGGTAACAACTCGAACTCCAACGATCCTCTGAGCCCCAGGGCCGGCATGCGCGCGGAATAAGCGAAGTTTGCCCCGATCCATTCGCCGCCCGAGGGTACCTTCGGGCGGCGTTGTCTTTTAGCGGGAGGCAGCATGTACAAGACCCATGGCTGTGGTGAGCTTCGGCGGGAGCAGGTGGGCCAGCACGTCGAATTGGCTGGTTGGGTAAACCGCCGGCGCGACCACGGCGGCCTGACGTTTATCGACCTGCGCGATCGCTCCGGGGTGGTGCAAACCGTGTCGAATCCCGACGCCTCGCCAGCCGTCCACTTGACCGCCGCAGAGTTGCGGGTGGAGTGGGTCGTTCAGGTTGTCGGTCGGGTGCGGGCGAGGCCGGCTGGCATGCAGAACCCCAACCTCTCGACCGGAGAGGTGGAGGTGGAGATCGAGCAGCTGCAGGTGCTCAACCCGGCCAAGACGCCCCCGTTCGGAATCAGCGAAGAGACCGAGGTCGATGAGATGGTGCGGCTGCAGTATCGCTACCTGGATCTGCGACGGGAGCGGATGCAGCGCAACCTCGAGCTGCGGCACAACGTGATCAAGTACATCCGCGACTACCTGGACGAGCGCGGATTCTGGGAGATCGAGACCCCGATTCTGTTCAAGGCCACGCCTGAGGGAGCCAGAGACTATCTGGTGCCTTCCCGGCTGTACCCCGGCGAGGTATACGCCTTGCCTCAGTCTCCCCAGCAGCTCAAACAGCTGCTGATGGTCGCGGGAGTCGAGAAGTATTTCCAGATCGCTCGCTGTTTCCGGGACGAGGATCAGCGCGGCGACCGTCAGCCGGAGTTTACCCAGCTGGACGTCGAGATGTCCTTCGTCGAACGCGAAGACGTGATGTCCCTGCTGGAAGGGCTATATACGAGCATGGTCGAGCAGCTATTTCCCGCGCGTCCGCTGTTCGCCAAACCCTGGCCGCGCCTCAGTTATCCGGAGGCGCTGGACCGCTTTGGAACCGACCGGCCTGACCTTCGCTTTGGGCTGGAGTTGAAAAACATCACGGATCTCGCGGCCGACAGCGGGTTTCAGGTATTCGAGTCCGCGGTCGCGGCCGGCGGCGAAGTGCGCGGCATCAATGCCAGAGGCTGCGGGAGTTTCAGCCGACGGGAGATCGACGAGCTGGCTCAATTCGTTGCGCCGTTCGGCGCCAAGGGATTGGCCTACCTGGCGGCCCAGGAGTCTGGCGAGCCGCGCTCGTCCTTCGCCAAGTTCTTGTCCTCGGAACGGCTGGACGCCATTCAAGCGCGGCTCGAGGCGGAACCCGGAGACTTGCTGCTGTTTGTGGCCGACCGGCGGGCAGCGGTGCTGGAATCGCTCGCCAGGCTGCGCGGGCACCTGGGTAGGAGGCTAGGGCTGTACGATCCAAAGTTGCTGTCCTTCTGCTGGGTCATCGATTTTCCATTGGTGCAGTGGAACCAGCAGGAAGCGCGCTGGGATCCTAGCCACCACCTGTTCACCGCTCCGATGTTTGCGGACGTGCCGCTGCTGGAAAGCGATCCGGGCCGCGCCCGCGGCCAGCAGTACGACGTCGTGCTCAACGGCGAAGAGACCGCCGGCGGCAGCATCCGTATCCACGACCGGGGGCTGCAGGAGCGATTCTTCCAGCTTATCGGCCTCGATGTCGAGACCGCCAGGCAGCGCTTCGGCCATATGCTGACGGCCTTTGAGTACGGCACGCCGCCGCACGGTGGGATCGCCTCCGGGCTCGATCGGCTATGCA
>CAYHJH010000077.1:0-6942 GCA_964356605.1 uncultured Anaerolineaceae bacterium | reverse complement strand
GCGTTGGCATGGGTGCGTTCCAACCTGTGGTCAACGTCCTATATCCGCTCTTCATGACCACACCTGATACGGACTTCGTCCATCCCCACAACCACCTCCTGTCCGCCGCCGTGGATCTCGGATTGCCTGGCCTCATTGCCTACCTCTCAATCTGGCTCGGGGCAGGATGGATGCTGTGGCGTACCTGGCGATCGAGCCGGTCAGGCCTTGTTCGAAGCGTGGTTCTGGGCATGGCGGGCTCCTTCGTGGCGTACTTCCTCTACGGTATTACCGACGCCATTGCCCTCGGCACCAAGCCAGGGATCCTGTGGTGGTACTTGCTGGGGTTGGTTGCTGGTCTCTACCTGGGCGTCGCCGAGGGCCGTTGGAATATGGCCAAAGGCCGGATTGGGGCTGTCCTTGCTCAGGCCTCGGGCGATAAGGACTAAGCAACGGTGAAGAATGAAAGGAAGCTGGGAGCGCTTGTTGTTGGCTCGGCAGGTCAGGCCAACGATCTTCACCTGCGATTGCAGCTGAGCGGGTCCCCCATCCAAATGCTGGGTTGGATCGGGCCCGGCGGAAAGGCTACGGCGAGCGAATCCATTCAACATCTTGGCGGCTTTGAAATGGCCGGGCAAGCTCTTCGCGCTTGCTTCCCCGAGCACGTCATCTTAGGAACCTCGGACGCTGGGGTCATTGCGAGCGTCTTGGACTGCGTCGATGCTAGCAAGGCCGAAATATGGCTACTACCGGATTATTTCCCGCCTCCCGCAGGCACGACCCCCGCATTCGAGCGCGGAGTAGGCCAGAAGCTGTCGCAAGCGCAGCGCTTCGCCAAACGGACTATCGACCTGCTCGTCGCGCTGCCGTTGACATTGCTGTCACTCCCTCTCCTCAGTCTATTGGCCCTGTCTGTCAAGCTGGATTCCCCTGGCCCGGCGGTCTTCAAGCAGCCCCGCGTGGGGGAAGGCGGCCGGCTTTTTGGCATGTTCAAGCTGCGCACCATGCGGGCAGATCTGCTTGATCTGAGTGGCCGCGAGCCAAAGCGCCCTGACGACCACCGTGTGACGCGCGTGGGCCGCTGGCTGCGGCGCACCAGCCTCGACGAGCTGCCTCAGTTGCTGAACGTCCTAAGAGGAGACCTCAGCCTGGTAGGGCCCAGACCGGAAGTCATCGCCAACCTGCACCGCTACACGGGGCCTTCGCTCGACCGATTTACCGTTCCGCAAGGCCTCACTGGGCTATGGCAGGTCAGGGGGCGCAAACAGCCCATGTACGAATGGGTAGGCCAGGATTTGGAGTACGCTGCCAACTGGTCGCTGTGGCTGGATGCCAAGATCCTGCTGCTGACCCCCCTCGCGGTCCTGCGCGGGGAAGGCGCCTTCTAGCGGGACCCTGCCTGTGAAACCGCTTTTGTGAAACCTTTGAGAAATGCTCCGGTAGACCGTCGACGGCAGAGCGAGATTGCCGGAAAACACGTCCTGGATCAGCCGGGCCGAGTAAAGCTTCGCGGGCTGCTCTTCCGCGCAGTGCGGGTGGGGATTGGCCTGATCTTGCTCGGCCTGGCCGTACGGGACGTGGATTTTGCCAGCCTATCGAAGGTCCCGACTGAGGTGTCTCCAGCGTGGCTGGCGTTGGCCCTTGTTACGGTGCTGGTCACGATCACCATCAAGAGTTGGCGCTGGGCGCTCCTGCTCAAACCGATCGCGCCCCAAATGGGCTTCCGAGATGTTATCGGATTCCTCCTGGTTGGTCAGGCGGCCAACATCCTCCTTCCGCTCCGCAGTGGCGATCTCATCCGCAGCGGGTTGGCTTCCAGCGATGACGCTGGCCGATTTCCCGCCGTGGTGACCGGCCTCATTATCGAAAAGGGGCTGGATGCCCTTATGCTGGTTTTGGCCATGGCGTTGGCCCTTCCGATGATTCCCAGAGAAGCGGCGCTCAACACAGACCTGAACTGGTTGCTGGCGGTGGCACTCGGCGCGCTTGGCGCAGCCCTGCTAGCTCTGGTCGTCAGTCGACGGTCATGGGTTCTCGTGCGGGAAAAGCTCCAGGTCGTGCCGCATCGGGGAGCGCGCAAGGCAGTAGAGTTGGGCGACCGGTTTGCTGCAGGGATGGAGCAGCTTCGCCGGGCCGGCAGTTTCAGGCCAGTGATCCTGCTGACCCTGGTGAGTTGGCTCATGATGTACGCCACCAATATGGCGACGATCTACGGCCTGGGTCTGAACGGCCCTCCGGAGGCCGGCCTGCTCGTGCTGGTCCTGGTCTTCATCGGAATCATCCCTCGACTGATGCCAGGACAGGTTGGCCCCTTCTATTTCTTCGCTCGGCTGGCGCTTGAACAGTTCGGCATAGGCCCGGCGTTCAGCACAGGGTATGCCGTGCTTCTCCATGCCTTCTTCATGCTGCCTCCATTGGTGGGAGCGGGGATCTATTTGCTTACCTCGCGGAAGCGAACTGTCCCTGAACCGGCTCACAGCCCTTGACTTCCACGCCCCAATAAGGCCGCAATGGAGAACCTGGACCTTATCGACTGGCGAACGGTCGGTTTTGGCAGCCTGTGGATCACCGGTCTGGCAGTGCTCCTGACGGCCTTTGGTTTCGCTGACTACGACGCCAACAGTCAGGGCTTGCGAACACGGCATGTGCTACGGCGGGCCGGCTACCAAGCGGCGGTCGATCTGGGCCTGGCGCTCTTCAGCTTGGGATTGCTTGGATCGGCGAAGGCCTGGTGGGAGCGCGGGATCTGGGTCCTTCTGGCGGTATATTTCGGCTACGCCACGCGGCAGTCTTGGCGCGTAGCCCGCGGGCGCCAGCGGGAAGAGCCTCTCGAATATGCAGGCGGAATAGGCGTCGCCAATCCTCAAGAAAGGCTGGCTGCCGAATCGATAGACGCCGGGAGCTCGGCGAGCGGATCGGGGCCACCCAGAGTGAACGTACTGGGGGTAGGGGTTAGTGCAATCAACCTTGAGGCCGCGGTTGAGACGATCCTGGGGTGGCTAGGCGAGAATCGCCAGGAATACGTCTGTCTGGCACCCGTGCATGCATTAATGGAATGCCACCGTTCTTCAGCGCTCACCCGAATCTACAACCGAAGTGGTTTGACGACGCCGGATGGTATGCCGATCGTCTGGCTGCTCAGAGCCAAGGGGTATTCGACTGTCGGTCGCGTATACGGCCCCGATTTGATGCTGGCTCTGATACGGCGCTCCTCGAGCCCAGGTCACCGGCACTATTTCTACGGGGGAACACCGGAGGTCTTGGATCGGTTGGTCTTGAAGCTGCATGGGCGATTTCCCGATTTGCGTATTGCAGGTTGCCACGCGCCGCCCTTCCGGCCCTTGACGGCCGAGGAAGACCGCGCGGCGGTCGAAGCAGTCAACGCCGCAGAGCCTGACATTCTCTGGGTGGCGCTGGGCTCGCCCAAGCAAGAAAGGTGGATGGCAGCGCATCGTGACAAGATTCAAGCGCCAGTCATGGTCGGGGTGGGCGCGGCCTTTGATTTCCTCTCCGGGGCAAAGCCCCAGGCTCCCCTTTGGATGCAGCGCTCAGGATTGGAGTGGCTCTTCCGGCTCTTGACCGAGCCGGGGCGGTTGTGGCGCCGTTACCTCGTCGATAGTCCACTGTTTGTGGCCTTGGTGCTTGCCCAGCAGCTAGGATGGCGCAGGGAAGAGGATGTGATGGGAGATTGAGGCTCAGAGGCGTGAATCACGCGAGACGCGATGGTAGCACTTCCTAGTACAATGCCCCGCATGTCAGCGAGGGAAAGGTGAACAGATGGAAGAAACCGCCCGAGATGTTTATCTCGAAGATGAAATCGACCTCCGAAAATACGCTCAGATTTTGATCCGCAATTGGCGGCTGATCGCTGCCGCGACGTTCCTCGCCGCGGCATCCGCCCTGGTCGTCAGTCTCCTGCTACCACCATCGTACGAGGCGACGGCCCTCGTGGCGATGACCGGCAGCCGCTATCAGCTCCAATTCGACCCTCGCTTCGAAGTCGTTCCTTTGCAGCCTCCCGAGGGGCGAACGCTGCAAGCCATTGCGACCGCGGATGAGGTCCTCCAGCTCGTTCTGGCTGAGGTAAGGGATGATCTGCAACCTGAGGAAATGAAGCTAGATGCACTTAGGGGGATGCTCGAGGCGGAGGTGCCATCCAACACGGAGGTGCTTGAGCTCAAGGCAACGGCCCGCAGCGGTGACTTGGCTGCGCGAATCGCTAACACCTGGGGAGAGGCATTCACCCGCTTCGCCAACGACCTCATGATTGGCGCCTCGCAGGAACAGGAGTTCTTCGCCACGCAGGTTGCGGATTCCGAGGAGGAGCTTCAAGCCGCTGAAGATGCGCTGATCGATTTCCAATCCGAGAACGAGGCGCAGGTCCTTCGCGCTCACCTAGGTGCAAGGAGCGATCTCCTGAACACGTATTTGGCCCAGGAGAATACGTTCACGCTTCTGCTCCCGAACATCGAGGACTTGCAGCGCCAGGTTGAATCGCTGCCACAGTCTGAATCAACAGGGCTTGGCGATGATCTGGCTGCTCTCGGGTTGCAGATTCAAGCGCTGAACGCCTCTTCGGGTGTGCCAATTCAGGTCCAATTGTCAGAGGCCGCTTCGCTGTCAGGCAAAACGGCCGGTGAGCAAGCGCGCTACCTCGCCAATCTCCAGAGTTCCGTGGCACGTCGGCTCGCGGATCTGGAGGTGCAAGTCGACCCGCTCCGCGAAGAGATCCTTTCCTTGCAAGCCGAGATAGAGGCGTTCGAAGTTGAGGGCAGGCAGCTTAGCCTTGAGCGGGACATGGCCCGGCAGAATATGATCTCCCTATCGAACAAGCTGGAGGAGGCCAAGATCGAAGCCCAAAAGCCTCAAGGCGAGGTGCGCCTGGCCAGTCGCGCAGCAGTCCCGACCGACCCAGCCAGCCCCAGGAAGCTGCTGAACACTGTGGTGGCAGGCGCGGTTGGCGCCATGGTGGGGGTTGCCTGGGCTTTTCTCCGCGAATGGTGGTCACCGGTCATCAAACAACAGAGCGAGACCGAGCAGGGCGCTACGCTATCCCGGCGTCTGGCCGCCGATCGATAGCGGTGGAATGGTCTCCGAGGCCAGGGACAAGCTTTTTAGGCTTCTCCGGAAGCCGCACGCTCCCCTGTTCGCTATCCTCTCCTTGGGCTTGGCTCATGGCCTGGTGTACGTCTTTCTCGTCCCTCCTTGGGAACATTACGATGAGCCCACTCACTTCGAATATGCCTGGCTGATCGCCCATCGCCCTGGCCTGCCGGCGCAGGGAGATATCGATCCGACCATGAGGCGGCAGGTCGCCGCCTCGATGGAGGAGACCGGGTTCTTTCAGGCGCGCGGCCTGGAGGTCAGCCTCGGCAGCCCAGACGAACCTGCCTGGATCGGTATCTCCCAACTGAACGACCCCCCGCTTTACTACCTCCTCGCTTCCCTTCCTCTTAGGCTTTTCCCCCCTTACGATCAAATAGCTGCTCAACTCTATGCGGCCCGAGTCGTGTCGCTGCTCCTGTTCCTTGCTACGCTATTCGCGGGCTATGGTCTTACCAAGGAGCTCACCTCCCCGGCAGGTCGATTGCAACTGATGGTGCCGTTCGCGCTGGCGTCCTTGCCAGGGCTCGTGGACACCATGACTTCCGTAAACAACGATGTGGCGGCAGCCTGCCTTTTCTCTTTTTTCCTCTGGGGTGCCATGCGACTGCTTTCTCGTGGCTTATCACTTGGACGGATCTTGTGGTGCGGCGCGGCAGTGGCTGCCGGGGTCTTCACCAAGAACACGGCCTTCATCGGGGTGCCACTGCTTGGCGTGGCGCTTTACTTCGCCGTTACCCGGGGGTTGAGGCCTGGAACCGTGTGGATCCTTTTTGGCGGTAGCGCCGTGTTGATCTCCCTGGCGGCTTTCGAGCTTGGGGATCCTGTGGCCTGGATTCGACCGGCATCCGCACTTCCGGTTGACCGGGTCCGATCTGGCACCGCTCCGGTTGGCGAATACGTGCTGCGCATGAACTGGGACCCCGACGAGCCGCTGCCGCAGCTCGTCCAGCTCCTTCCGGCCCACATCCGGACAGGCCTGGCCGGCCAAACAGTGACCCTGGGCGCATGGCTATGGGCCACCGAGCCGGTAAGAATTTCCGGCCTGAGATTCGTGTACGGCGCCCTAAGCGTGCCGATGGAGGCCGATATTGGGACGGAGCCCGTGTTTTTCGCCGCGACCGCTGAGCTCGGTGGTGCCGCGCTGACGGCGCAGCTCGAGCTGGCGCCTTCCGGCTTGCAGGCCGGCGACGGCCCCGTGAGCATATTTGTGGATGGGCTTGTCCTGGTCCGAGGCAGATTGGATGCGGGCGCCGTGCCCTCCTTTGATTCGCCGCCTGCGGACCAGGGGACCTGGGAGGGAAGGCCCTTCGAGAATCTCGTGCGCAATGGGTCTTTTGAGCGGGGCGGTTTGCGCTTGAGACCCTGGGTCGAACGTACCGCGAGCGAACTGGTTGGCGAGGATTTCTTCGCTCCACCCACCGTCGTCTTCGGCTCGCTCATGGACCTGCAGGGGTCAGGACCGTACTATCTAGCGGCCGGCGGAAATCTGGCGCGAACTTTCTGGGCCAAGTTTGGCTGGGGACAGGTCGATCTGCTCGGCAGCAAACCGTATCGAGTTCTTGTGGTCCTCTCGGCGGTCGGACTGGTGGGTTCGGTCTTCGGCCTAGCAGGGGTCCGGCTGCGAGACCATCGCCATGCGACACTGCAAGCGTTTATGTTTCTGGGGCTTTCGACTACACTGGTGTGGGTACTGGCCTGGGTGCGTGGCGTTGGATCTATTCACCAGGAGTGGATTTTCGTCCCCTCGGCGCGGTACGCGTACCCGGCCGTGATCCCCACGGTCATGATCCTGGTCCTGGGTTGGGACTGGTGGCTGACACGGCTGGAACAGTTATTTCGACTGCCTGCCTGGTTCAA
>CAYHJH010000076.1:0-7019 GCA_964356605.1 uncultured Anaerolineaceae bacterium | reverse complement strand
GGTGGGCCTCGGCGGCTGCCTCCACTTGGGCCCGGGCCCACAGCATCGGATGGTACTGGCCATTGCGCCACAGGTCGATCATGTCGTCGTAGTGCTCATGGAAGGGGTGGCCGGACTGACCGGTAGTGTGGATCGACAGCGAGCGGGAGAAGTCTCCCAAGTCGACGATTTGCCGGTAGGACGGCGTGGATGAGACCGCGAACGGGTCCTTCAGGCTGTAGCCGGTGTTGTTGACAGTCCCCACCGAACCGTCCGTCTCGAACGGACCCCGATTGAAGATCCATTCGATCGGGGCGATTCCACTCTGACCCAGGCTCTGGTTTTCAAATGTCGCGGCGTGCAGGTCGCCCCAGCGCCAGGTGTTCAAGTCACTGCCGAGCGTGTCAGATAGGAAGTCCACGGCCTGTTGCAGGGCCGCCAGGATGGTGTCCTCCCGATTCTCGATCTCGGAGGTTCGGACATCGTCGAACCAGGGAGAGTCTGGTTCGTTCAGTAGCTTGCTGAGCGCAACCATCACATTTCCGCGCATTCGGTCCAAGAGCTGCTCGCCCAGCTCGTCCTCGAAGGTAGTGTCAATCAACTGGACTCGCAGCGCCTCAAAGAGGGCCGCACCAGCGCTTTCGCGGTCCGCCCGACCATCCCAGGAGCGCAAGAGATCCAAGGCCTGGATCAACCTGGGGTCGTTCGGCTGCACCGCCAGGAAATGGTGCAGGACATCCTGGGCATACAGTGGGGTGCTGTCCCGCTGAATCGACTGCATGTCGGCAACCGAGATCGAATCGTCTGCTTCGATCAACTCCACGATCCGGCGGGCCCGATAGCCAGGGTTCCAATCCATCGAAAGGAAGTACGGATAATCCGGGCCGACCACCGCGTTGTTGGCGGTTGAGATATACCCCTTCGAAGGGTTCAAGACGGAAGGCAGCTGCTCGTACGGGATGGTATCCACCCACTCATACTCCCCGGTCCAGCCCGGAACCGGCATCGAGCCATTGCCGCTGGCCCGTATGGGGACCCGGCCGGTCGCCTGATAACCGATATTTCCTTCGATATCGGCATAGACGCTGTTCTGGCCGGGAACATCCCAGTACCGCAGGGCCTCCCGAAACTCGTCCCAGTTCTGGGCGTGGTTGAGCATGAGCACGCTCGTGAAGATCGTCCCTGGCTCGAGCGCGGTCCAGGAGAAGGCCAGCGGCTCCCAGCCGTAAGTCCAATCTTCGTCCACTCCGCCAGCCACATCGTTGATGATGGGACCGTGTTGAGTGATCCGCACGTCGAGGATCTCCGGCTCGTCCCGGCCGGTGACTCGGATCTCCTCTCGGACGATTTGCATGTCGAGCCATTCGCCTCGGTATTCATACTGATCGGGATTTTCTGGATTCGGTCGCTCGACGAAAAAGTCCACCACATCGGGGCCGAGGTTGGTGAAGCCCCAGGCGATGCGGTCGTTATGACCGATGACTACCCCCGGCGCGCCGAGAAGAGATGCGCCGACCACGTTAAGCCCGCAGTCTGGACCGACCGGCTCGCAATGGAGGCCGATTTCATACCAGATGGAAGGCATCTGAATTCCAAGGTGAGGGTCATTGGCCAACAAGGGCGTTCCGGTCGCAGTGCGCTCACCAGCGATAACCCAGTTGTTGCTTCCGATGCCCAAGCCGTCCCCCGGCAAGAAAGGCGAAAGGGCGGCCTCGGGGAGCGCCTGAAGTGAAGCCTCCGAGAGCGAGGTTGACACGATTATCGGGTAGTCGTTGCCATAAGGCGGCATGAGGGCCTGGATGGCCGGGGTGCCCAGGCGGGCTTGGATGTGGGCGCGGGTCAGCTCAATCCAGTCCTCCCCTCCTAGCCGCCAGGCCAAGACCTTGCCCCAGGTGAGCGAATTCAAGGGTGTCCACGGCTCGGGTTCGATCTTCACACCGGTCAGCCCCAGGATCATGAATTCCAGGCCCTTGGGACCGCCGTGCGTTTCCAAATAGGCATTGACACCCTGAGCGTAGGCTTCCAGATTTTCACGATCCTGGCCTTCGAGGCTTTCGGCCTCGAGCGCGGCGGTCCGGTACCAGCCAACGGTGCGGATGAACCGGTCCTGCGGGAGCGTCGCCTCGCCAAGCACTTCAGACAGGCGGCCGCTCCCGATGCGGCGCTGAAACTCCATCTGCCAGAAGCGATCCTGGGCGTGTACGAACCCCTGCGCCATCAGCAGATCATGTTCGGTGGAGGCATAGATGTGCGGAATGCCAAATGAATCGCGGAAAATATCTACCGGGGCGTCCAGCCCAGTGAGCTGGATCGTTCCCTCGGTCTGTGGAAACGCCCGCGGCACCACCAGGAAGCGGAGGGCAGCCAGCACCGCCGCAATGATTCCGACCACAACCAGCAGGACAACGAAGAGCTTCGAGACGAAGCGGAGCATGATCTCCTCCGAGGCAGATGGATGCGAGAATTTCTAGCATTGGGGCCTTCCCGTGTCAATGGTGAGTGTCTAGCGGGGAGATCTAGGCTGCCCTGCCGGTAGCAGCGCGCCCTCGCGATCACCGTGAATGTCCGGCCAATGGAGCAGGATTTGGACAATCCCCAAGTCGCAACCTGCTCTGGTAGAACTCTTGGCCTGCTAGGAATCAGTGTGCTGAAAAGGATAGAATAGGCTGCTCTCCCACTGGCGGGAGCAATGGAGAAACCTGATTTGGCCCGCATTCTCATAGTGGATGATAACAAGCTCATCGTCGAGGGACTGAGTATGGTTGTCAGCTCGAGAGGGCACGTTCCGCTCACGGCTTTCAGTGGCGAAGAAGCTCTCAAGGTGGTCGCGAGCGCCATGCCGGACGTCGTGCTATTGGATCTGACGATGCCGGGCATCGACGGTTTCGAGACGCTCAGGCGACTGCGGAAAATGCCTCAGGGCCAGGGGCTTCCAGTGCTGATTGTTACGGCCAGGGACGAGTTCGACCTTGAGAGCCAGGTGGCCGAGGCCGGTGGCAATGGGCTGCTGAAGAAGCCCGTGGATGTCAACTTGCTGGCGGCCCAGATCACCCTTCACACGTCGGAGGCCAAAGCGTAAGTCCCGAGTTTCCGGCCGCCCGATAGCACCCGAAAAGTGATTCCAACCGCACCGCCGGGTGCGGTTTTCGCGCTCTTTGGCCCCCCTCCTCTAACTCCAGCCGCTATAATTGATCCGACAGTCGGCCTGCCGATGGGCGGGCCACTTTGTGTCTGACAACTAGGAGCAGCTCTACCGATGGAAATCGGAACCGTACGGCAAGTTGACATCGACGAGCAGATGCGAGGCGCCTACCTCGATTACGCCATGAGCGTAATCGTTTCGCGGGCGTTGCCGGACGCCTTCGACGGCCTGAAGCCAGTCCAGCGCCGCATCTTATACGCCATGCGCGAGATGGGCATCCGCGCCAACTCGCCCTACCGCAAGTCTGCCCGAATCGTCGGCGAGGTGATGGGCAAATTCCATCCCCATGGCGACGCCCCGATCTACGAGGCGATGGCGCGGATGGCCCAGGACTTCTCGTTGCGCTATCTGCTGATCGATGGCCAGGGCAACTTTGGCTCGGTGGACGGCGATCCGCCGGCCGCAATGCGCTATACCGAGGCTCGTCTGGGCCGCATGGCGGAGGAGCTGCTGGCGGACATCGACCAGGACACGGTCGACTTCGCGGATAACTTCGATGGTTCGCTCCAGGAACCCCGCTTGCTGCCCTCCCGCCTGCCGAATCTGTTACTCAACGGCGCCTCGGGCATTGCGGTCGGGATGGCCACCAACATCCCGCCTCACAATCTTGGCGAGTTGGCAGGGGCCATTGTCTACCTGGTAGACAACTACGACCGGGTGGACGACGTTACCGTGGATGATCTGATGAAGTTTGTGCAGGGGCCAGATTTCCCCACCGGCGGGATGATCGTCGGCTCGGAGGGCATCCTGCAAGCTTACAGCACTGGCAAGGGCCGCATCGTGGTTCGCGGGATCGCCAATATCGAGGATACCGGCCGCAACCGCTACCGCATCGTCATCACCGAGATTCCCTTCCAGGTCAACAAGACCACGCTCATCGAGCGAATCGCCGAGCTGGTCCGGGAAGGTAGGCTGGACGGGATCTCCGACCTGCGGGACGAGTCCGACCGGCGCGGACTCAGCGTCGTGCTCGAGCTCAAGCGCACCAGCCAACCTAAGGCTGTACTAAATCAACTGTACAAGTTCACCCAACTTCAAACCACATTCGGGGTGCAGCAACTGGCCTTGGTCAACGGCGAGCCCCGGCTGCTCTCGCTCAAGCGGGCGCTGCTCGCTTTCATCGAGCACCGACGCGTGGTGATCACCCGCCGCTCCAAATTCGAACTCGAGAAGGCCAAGGCGCGGGCCCACGTCTTGGAAGGGCTACTCATCGCGCTGGCCAATCTGGACGAGGTGATTGAGACCATCCGTAAATCGGCCGACGCCGATACGGCCATGGCTCGGCTGATGCAGCGGTTCAAACTATCGGAAGTACAGGCCCAGGCGATCTTGGACTTGCAGCTCCGTCGCCTGGCTGCATTGGAACGCATGAACATCGAGACCGAGGCCAAAGAGATCAAGGAGCGGATCAAGTACCTGGAAGACCTGCTTGGCGATCCGAAGAACATTCTGGGATTGATCAAGACCGATATGCGCAGTGTCGTCAAGGACTATGGCGACCTGCGGCGCACGCGCATCGCGCCAGACGCAAGCGAGCAATTTAGCGAATCGGACTTGGTCCCCGACGAGCGAGTGCTCATCAGCATTACAGCCCAGGGGTATGTGAAGCGGGTGGCGGCAGAAACCTATCGGCAGCAGGGACGCGGTGGCCGGGGGGTCATCGGCCACGGAACCCGCGGCGAGGACGAAGTCGCGATGCTGCTGCCTACCGGATCGCTCGACACGGTGTTGTTTTTCTCGGACAAAGGCAAGGTGTATTCCGAGAAAGCGTATCAGATCCCGGACGCCGACCGCACCGCCCGAGGCATTCCCATGGCGAACATCCTGGCATTGGAAACCGGGGAGGTCATCACAGCCGCGGTTCCGGTTCCGAACTTCGAAGCCGCCAGGTTCTGCACCATGGCCACCCGAAAGGGGAAAATCAAGCGGGTGGCGCTACCAGAATTCGCGGCGGTTCGTCCTTCCGGATTGATCGCCATCAGCCTTTCGAAAGGCGATGTGTTGGGATGGGTTCGGCTCACCAGCGGAAAAGACGACATCATTCTGGTCACTGAATCCGGACAGGCGTTGCGCTACAAAGAGAAGCTAGTGCGATCTATGGGCCGACCGGCGGCCGGGGTGAGGGCGATTTCGTTGAGAAAAGGGGATGCGGTGACCGGCATGGACGTGGTCGATCCCAAGGCCGATCTGCTGGTGGTCACCCGCAACGGATTTGGCAAGCGGACGCCGCTCAAGGAGTATCCTACCAAAGGCCGTGGGACCAAGGGAGTGATCACACTCGCCAGGGCGAAATTCAAAGAGACCGGGCCGGTGACGGCCGCCCGGGTCGTGGATCAGCAGGATGATCTGACCTTAATCTCCAGCACCGGGATCGTCTTGCGAACTAAGGTCAAGCAAATTAGGCGGGCGGGCCGGGCCACCATGGGGGTGCGGGTCATGAACTTGAAGAAGGGCGACACGCTCGCCTCCGTAGCCCGAATTGCGGCGAAGGACCTGGAACAGGCTGGGGTGAAGAGCTAGCCTGGGCGGCCGGTCTGGCTGCCGGCTGCCGCATGGCGCAGGTCTCCACCCGCCGGCGAACTCCCTAAAACCCCTACTCAAGCAAGCGCTACGGCAGACTCGCTCCAGCGTGCGTGCTGAACGCCGGGGCTATTCCCGAGCAGTCGCACTACTGCGGCCCGGAAGGCCAGGGGATCGCCGCTGGTGACAAAGCGCGTTGAACCAGTAGCGTCGTCGTCGGCCAGCTTGTGGGTCTCCAGAAGCCTGGCGGTCTGGCGGGCGATGGCGGGCGCCGGGTCGATTACCCGCACCGACGGCCCCACGATCTGTTCCAGCAGCGGGATAACAAACGCATAGTGCGTACAGGCCAGGACCAGAGTATCCACGTCCTGATCGGTGACCGGCCGAAGCTTGGCCTCGAGGATCCTTCGCGTCTCGACCCCCTCAACTTCCCCGGCCTCGATCCGTTCCACCAGCCCCGGGAGGACGATCTGAATCACCTCCACCCCCTGGGCAAAGCGCTCGACGACCGAAGCGAATAGCTCGCCCTGAAATGTCGCAGGCGTTGCCAGCACCGCCACTCGCTTCGACTGGGAGAGCTCAGCGGCAGGCTTGACGGCCGGTTCCATACCGACAATGGGAGTGGAGCGGAAGGTGCGGCGCAGGTGATGCAGCGCGGCGGCCGAGGCGGTGTTGCAGGCCACGACGACGAGCTTGCAATTCTGATCCAATAGAAACCGGGTGATCCCCAGAGAAAACTGCCGCACCTGTTCCAGCGAGCGAGGGCCGTACGGGACGTGCGCCTGGTCAGCGAAGTAACACAGCGGCTCGTTTGGGAGCTGTTTGTGAATTTCGCGGAGGATCGAGAGGCCACCGACGCCGGAATCGAAGACGCCGATGGCTGGCCCGCTCATGAGGCGGGATCAGCCGCCCTTGGCCGCCAGACGAGCGCGCTTGCCTTTGCGGCCGCGCAGATAGTAGAGCTGGGCCCGGCGAACATGGGCGTGGCGGCGTACTTCGACTTTTTCGATGCGGGGGGAGCGCAGCAGGAAGGTGCGCTCTACGCCGATGCCATGAGAGGCGATCCGGCGGACGGTGAAGTTGCTGTTATTCCCACCTTTGCGCAGCCGGATTACCGTGCCGCGGAATTCCTGCACGCGCTCGCGGTCGCCTTCGCGAACTCGCACGTGCACGCTCACGGAGTCTCCCGGTCGCAACTGGGGGATGTTTTCGTTGAGTGGGGCTGAAACCTGGTCGGTCATTTGGTTTACAGAATGGCCGCCGCCCCTGGGCTGCGGGCGGCGCGGCAGCAGAGTATACCATGTCCACCGCGTACTGG
>CAYHJH010000075.1:0-7161 GCA_964356605.1 uncultured Anaerolineaceae bacterium | reverse complement strand
TCCTGTACAGCGAAGGGATCAGCAAGGTCGGCGGCATCCTGGACCTGGCCGTCGAAAACGGGCTGGTCGACAAACGCGGATCGTTCTTCTCATACGGCGAAACCCGGATCGGGCAAGGGAGAGACAATGCCAAAGGCTATCTACGCGAACACCCTGAACTCATGGCTGAGCTGGACGGCCGGATCCGAAGCATGTCGGGGCTGAGCCTGACTAGCACCGACCAGGATGGATCCGAGGCTGCCGGCACTTCAGCGATCGCGGAGGCGGAGGTTGCCTACGCCGCCTGAGCCGGCTGGGCGCAGGACCGCCAAGCAACCATCGCGCCGGTCTAGCAAGCTCGGAAAGGGACGAATCGCCGAATAGACCCCATAGCCAAGGTTCGGCAGCACACGCGCGTCTTGCCTGCAGGGCCGTGCGGGGGCATCATCAGTAGTGATGAGGCACTATTCCCTTGGAAAGATCAACACGCCTTACGCCGCGATACTGCTGGGGCTTTGGCTGTCTGGCTGCCGCGTCGCGCAGGCGCCCACCCCGATCGCCTATTCTGCACCCCAGCCGCTCGTATTCGCGACCATTGAACCTCTGGCTTCTACTTTTCAACCAGCATCACAAGTTGAAGCCTGCGTCAACCAGGCTCGCTTCATCGAGGATCTGACCATCCCCGATGGAAGCCGGGTACAACCTGGAGAACTCCTGGACAAACGCTGGGCCGTCCTGAATTCTGGAAACTGCAATTGGGGGGCAGGCTACCGGCTAATCCGGGCCGACGCCGGCAATTTTGAGGCGCCGGGTGAGCTGGCGTTGTATCCCGCGCGGGCTGGCGAGCCGGCGGTTTGGCAGGTGTTGCTGACTGCGCCACGAGCGCCCGGGGAGTACCTGGCCAGCTGGCAGGCCCGTTCGCCTTCCGGAGAACCCTTTGGCGATCCGGTGTTTGTCTTTTTCGAGGTGGTGGCAGGAGAACCTTAGGCCCAGCCCCTAAGTGCCTTCTTCCCAGGAGGCCAGGTAGCGCTCCTGCTCCGGCGTCAGGGCGTCGATCTGGATCCCCATTGTCTCGAGCTTAAGCCGCGCGATCTCCCGGTCAATCTTCTCTGGAATTGTATAGACCTGCTTCTCAAGCTCGCTCGCGTGCTGCATCAGGTATTCGAGTGACAGCGCCTGATTGGCAAAAGAGAGGTCCATCACACTGGCAGGGTGGCCCTCCGCAGCGGCCAGATTAACCAGTCGGCCCTCGGCAAGGAGATTCAGCTTGCGTCCGTCGGGCAGGGAGTATTGGTCAACGAATTCCCTGACCTTTCGTTTCTCGCTTGCCATCTCCTCCAGCACCTCGACGTTGATCTCCACGTTGAAATGCCCGGAGTTAGCCAGGATGGCTCCGTCTTTCATGACCTCGAAATGCTGGCGATCGAGCACATGGACATCGCCGGTCAGGGTACAGAAGATGTCGCCGACCTTCGCGGCCTCAGCCATCGGCATCACCTGGAGTCCATCCATCACGGCTTCCAGCGCGGGGAGCGGGTCGACCTCCGTGACGACTACGCGGGCGCCGAGTCCCCTTGCCCGCATTGCAAGCCCACGCCCGCACCAGCCATATCCGGCGACGACGAAGGTCTTCCCCGCAAGGAGAATATTGGTGGCGCGCAGAATGCCGTCAACGGTCGACTGGCCGGTTCCGTATCGGTTGTCGAAGAAATGCTTGGTCATGGCGTCATTGACGGCAATAATTGGGTAGCCGAGTCTGCCGGCTTTTGCCATTGCCCGCAGCCGGATGACGCCGGTGGTGGTTTCCTCGGTCCCACCCATCACGTCCGCAAGCTGGGCGGATCGGTCCGTGTGCAGCGAACTCACCAGGTCGGCACCGTCGTCCATGGTTGCCCTCGGCCTGTGATCAAGCGCCGCCTCGATGTGCGAATAGTAGGTATCTCGGTCTTCACCCTTGATGCCGAACACCGGGATCTCCTCATGCACGACCAGCGATGCGGCCACATCGTCCTGGGTCGAGAGAGGATTCGAGGCGCAGAGAACCGATTCGGCGCCGCCGGCCTGCAACGTGCGCATCAGATTGGCGGTCTCGGCGGTGATGTGAAGGCAGGAGGACACCCGTAGCCCCTTGAGTGGGCGTTCCTTATGGAAGCGCTCTCGGATCTGCCTGAGCACCGGCATTTCCAGTTCGGACCAGGCGATTCGCCGCCGCCCTCCCTCCGCCAGACCTAAATCCTTGATGTCATACTTGTCGGACATTGGCTCCCTCATTCCGGAGTAACGTGACCCGGTCGGCCAGGTACCGCCGACGCGACGGCGCTGGGCACGGCCGGATTCCCTCTCCCAGCAACTAGCGCGAACGTTTCTGTCGCAGCGTCAACCAGAGCATTGGCAGGCGCGGAGGTTTCTCTGAGTCGAACATCAACTCAGCAGACGCTCCAGCCCACAATCCGAACCGAACTCCTCTGTGAATCGCCTAACGAACTCGGATAGGTCGTAATGCTGTCCCTGAGGCCCGATATTCTCAAGACAGTAAGTGGCGGCCAGGGCGCCCATCTTGCCGCAACACTCCAGCGAGGCGTGATGCATGTACCCCTTGAGAAATCCGGCCCGATAGGCATCTCCGACCCCAGTCGGCTCAGCATTGACCCGCGGCCGGACTGCTGGAATCCCGAACCGTCCTTCCCTGGTAATCAAATCCGATCCACGTTCGCCTCGGGTAACCACCGTGAACGTCGTGAGTTCGGCGATCCTCTCCGGGGTCAGGGACGTCTTCTCCAAGATCAAATCCAGCTCGTACTCGTTCATGAACAACGCCTCTGCGCCCGCAATTCCGTCCTCTAAGGCGCGGCCGTCCAGCCGCAGGATTTGCTGGCTGGGGTCGTAGAAATAGGGGATGCCGAGTTGCCGGCACTCCACGGGGTAGGCGGTCATGGCGACCGGGTCGTTGGGGGAGATGACCACCAGATCCGGGCGTGGATCGAGGTCCGAGAATCTTAGCTCGGCTGCCCGGGCCATCGCGCCGGTATAGAAGCTTGCGATCTGCGCAGCTGCCTCGTCGGTTGTCACAAAGAAAGAGGCCGAGAGCTGGCCCGGAACCTCCCGCACCTCCGAGGTGCGAACCCCTATCGCCTCCAGGAACTCGCGGTATTCCGCGAAGTCCTCGCCGACGGTGGCCATGATGCGCGGGCTCTCTCCCAACAGCGCCAGCGAGTAGGCGATGTTGGCGGCGATACCACCTCTCCTTCGATCGAGCGTATCGACTAGAAAAGAAAGGCTGAGCGAGTCCAACCGGCCGGGCAGAATGTGATCGCGGAACCTGCCAGGGAACCGCATGATGTAGTCAAAGGCGATGGAACCGGTCAGGACGACGTCCACTGCTTCCGGGCCCCCTGCACAGCGTGCGAGAGCGCGATCTCGTAGGGAGGTCGCAGGATTCCGTTCTCGGTGACGATGGCACTCACAAGTCGGTGGGGTGTGACATCAAATGCCGGGTTGCGCGCGCGACTGGTAGCTGGCGCAATTGGCTGACCGTCGACCTGGAGGTTGAGCACCTCTGAGGCGGAGCGTTCTTCAATGGGAATCTGATCACCGGACGGCAAAGAAAGGTCGATGGTTGAGGTCGGCGCGACGACATAAAAGGGAACCCGGTTGTCGTTGGCGGCGAGTGCCAACATATAGGTTCCGATCTTGTTAGCCACGTCGCCGTTGGCTGCAATCCGGTCGGCTCCAACCAAGACCGAGGCCACGGTGCCGGCGCGCAGGAACGAGCCAGCCGCGTTGTCGGCAATGATCTCATACTTGATCCCGTATTGTTCGAGCTCCCAGGCTGTCAACCGGGCTCCCTGGAGACGTGGACGAGTTTCATCGACGAGTACATGGACGGCCTTTCCCTGTTCGTGGGCGGCCCGGATCACTCCAAGGGCCGTGCCATAGTCCACGGTCGCCAATGCTCCGGTGTTGCAATGATGGATCACGGTGTCCCCTGACTGGATGAGTCCGGAACCGTAGCTCCCCATCTGCCGATTGGTCTCCACGTCCTCGTCGGCGATCCGCTGAGCTTCATCCCGCAGAAAGTTGCGCAGCGCGTCAGGTTCCTGCGCTGAGTGCGCGCGGGCCCGGTTCAGCATTCGATCCAGAGCCCAGCCGAGGTTGACCGCCGTCGGGCGCGCGGCCCGAAGCACCCGATCAGCTGCCGTCAGGTCTTCCCAGAGGTCTGCGGATGATTGCGCCGAAGATCGGGCGGCGGTGAGCGCAAGCCCGAACGCGGCACTCGCGCCAATTGCTGGCGCCCCGCGAACCGCCATGTCGCGGATTGCCTCTGCAACTGCTTCAGGCGTTTCCAACGAAATGATTGAGTACTCGCCCGGCAAGCGCCGCTGGTCGATCATCATTACCGCAGAGTGCTGGTCATCCCAGAATACGGTCCGCACGTCGAAGGCACAAAAAGGCGCTCTCGGTCGAGAGCGCTTCTAAGCCGCGCGGAAAGTCTAGCACGCCCAACCATGGCTTGCAAGGGAATGGTGATATGATGCCGCCCGTGTTGACCGGCCCTCGAGTCGCGATCGCGGGGCTAGTGCTGCTGGGACTCGCCTGCAGCCTGCTGCCCGCCGCCGTTCCGGCCGCGACCCCCGCACCCACTGCGACCGCCAGCCCAACTCCAAGTCCCACCCCCTCTCCGACTCCTTCTTCCTCTGAGCAGGTCAAAGCCGCTCGCCAGGCGCTGACCAACGGGGATTGGGAATTGGCCTACTCCGAGTTCAGCCGGGTGATTGACGAGGGTGCGGATCCGCAGACGGAAGCAGAGGCGCTCTACGGGCGCGGGGAATCACTGCTGCGCTCCGGGCTGCACGCCGAGGCACAGCTCGCCTTCACCGATCTGATCGATCGCTTTCCAGAACATGAACGGGCCACTCCGGCTCGTCTGCTGAGAGCGCAGGCTTCTCTAGCTCTGGCTCAGCCCGAACCGGCGATCGCGGATTTTGATGCGTACCTCGAAGCCCGGCCCGGTATCCTGGACACATACGTGGAAGAGTGGTTGGGAGATGCCCTGAGACAGGCGGCTCGGCCGCTAGAGGCGATCGGTCATTATCAGGCGGCCATGGCGTCCCCAAAGATCGGTGATGCGACACCACTGCAGATCAAGATCGGCCGGTCCTACCTGGAAGGCAGCAATTTCAACCAGGCGTTGGCGCAGTTTGATGCCGTCTACGCTCTGACCTCAGATCCGTCGACGCGGGCTTCGATGAACCTGCTTGCCGCCGATGCTTTGGAAGGGCAAGGGGATCTCGATGGCACGTATGCCCGCTATCTGGACTCGGTCAATAACTACCCTACGGCCTACGACAGCTATGTCGGCCTGGTCCGCCTCGTGAATGCAGCCGTTCCTGTGGATGAGTTCCAGCGGGGCCTGGTGGATTATCACGCTGGCGCCTACGAGCCGGCGCTGGCGGCGTTCGATCGAGCGCTGACGAGCGCACCGAGCGCGGCGGGCCACTATTATCGAGGCTTGACCCATCTGGAGCTCGGCAATTCGCTGCAGGCACTGGCAGACTTCGATTGGGTGGTCACCAATTACCCCGCGGACGCGCTGTGGACGGAGGCGATGTCTTCGAAAGCCCTTACCGAGTGGGCGTATCTCGACCAGTATTCGGCCGCTGTCGATACCTACCTCGACCTGGCGGCCGCGCGGCCTGAGCCCGGGACTGGACCCGAGGCGCTGTTTGCGGCCGGGCGAACGGCAGAGCGGGCCGCAGACCTCCGCCGAGCAGCAGACATCTGGCTACAACTCCCCGAAAACTACCCGGGGACCGCGTTTGCGTACGACGGCGCGTTTCAGGCCGGCGTGGCTCTGTTTCGGCTGGGCGTGTTCGCGGAAGCAGGCACGGCGTTCGGCCGGGCCCTTGACCACGCGACTACCCCTTCGGGTATCGCGGGTGCTCAGCTCTGGATTGGGAAGTGCTCCATGGCCGCCGGCGACCGCCAAGCTGCTGTACAAGCCTGGGGTCAAGCAGCCGCGGCCGATCCGACCGGTTACTATTCGTTGCGGGCGGCGGGTCTCATTCGCGAGCAGCCGGTATTCGAGAGATCGGGGGCCTTTGATTTCACTTCCGATGTCGAGGCAGAACAGAGGGCGGCCGAGGACTGGCTGCGAGGGATTTTCACCCTCGTGGGGCCCGACCCCCTCTCGGAGCTCGATCCGACGCTCGCTGCCGATTCTCGGCTGGTCCGTGGCCGAGAGCTTTGGGCGCTGGGCGAGCTCGAGCTGGCAAAGGCGGAACTATCTGCCCTTCGTCGCTCGGTCGAATCGGATGCGGAGCACACCTATCGCCTGATGCATGAGCTACTGCGGATGGGCGTTTATCGGGAAGCGATCTTCGCCGCTCGTCAAATTCTCCGGCTGGCTGGGATGGACGATGCCGCGACGCTGGGTGCGCCGGTTTACTTCAATCGCATCCGATTTGGCCCGTACTTCGGGGAGTTGATTCTCCCGGAAGGAGCCCGCTACGATTTCGACGGACTGTTCCTGCTCTCGGTGGTCCGGCAAGAAAGCTTGTTTGAGAGCTTTGCCACCTCTTCGGCAAGTGCACAGGGCTTGATGCAGGTTATCCCCAGCACCGGTGAATCGATCGCCGCTCAGCTCGACTGGCCCCCCGACTATGGCGCCGACGACCTGAATCGGCCGATCGTAAGCGTTCGGTTTGGGACGTTCTATCTGGCGGCCCAGCGCGACCGTTTCGAAGGCGATCTGTTTGCCGCCTTGGCTGCCTATAACGCCGGCCCCGGAAACGCCCTCATCTGGAAGGAGCTGGCGCCATCGGATGCGGACCTCTTCCTGGAGGTAATTCGGCTGGACCAACCACACCGCTACATTCAAGTCATCTACGAGGTCTATGAGATCTACCGGCAACTCTACGCAACCGGCTGAGCGCAGCCTGCAGGTCGCCAGATGGCAGCAACCGTTTGGAGCCTGCCAGGCATCTGCGCCCGTCCCCCCTTACCGGCCCATGAATCAAAGGGTCTCGCCACTTGCCATTGCGTAACGCAATCAGTTATGGTATCGTAAAATTTCGCGAAAACCTGGTGAACCGATCCGGGCCTTCCTCAGCGGCTGTGCACTCGCAAAAGCGCCCGGCTCCACCAATGACCGAAGCAGGGTAAGGTCATCACCATCTTCTAGCC
>CAYHJH010000074.1:5851-7453 GCA_964356605.1 uncultured Anaerolineaceae bacterium | reverse complement strand
CTTGATGTCTGCTTCGCCACTCACCAAGAAACAAGTCCGCTGGGCACGGCGCTGGATGACGCTGGTGCTGATCGGGCTGTTTATTTTCATCATTGGCATCGAGCCGGACCTGATCGGCCTGGACCGCAGCCCGGTGGTCGGGTTCGTGCAGATCGGGGTCTGGCTGACCGGCTTGGCGATCCTGCTACTGGGCGCTACCCTGACCGTGCGGGTGGTGCGAAATAGCCGTCCCAATTCGCTTCGCTCGGAGATTGGGCTGCGACTGATCGCCACCGGTTACGTGTTTGCGGTGGCGGCCTCTTTCGCGGATTTCTTGGGCATTGGCTCCCACGCGCTGCCTACCATCTACTTTGGCCCGCTGCAGGTGATCGGTTTGGCCCTGGGTGTGCTCATCAGCCTGCTAGGTGTGATCCTGTACTGGCCGAGCCGGGCACGCCGAGCCGAACGGGCCTCCGGCCAGGTAGAGGCCGCGGCATCGGCCGATTAGGCCAACGATTTGAGAGATGCAAGCCCGGCGCTTGAGCCGGGCACGAGCTGCGAAGCTCCGCGACTAGAGTCAAGGCCCTCCAGCTCATGGTCCAATCGCGCCCCTACCCGTGATCGCTCCCGCCGATAAACACCCCAACGATTTGTCCATTGAAACGGTGCGCCTCAGCAAGGCGTTCGGCCGGGTTCGGGCTGTCTCGGAACTGGATCTGCGGGTACCGGGCGGCGAGATCTACGGGCTCCTTGGGCCCAATGGTTCGGGCAAGACGACCGTGATGCGATTACTGGTCGGGCTGGCCAAAGCCGACAGTGGCGAAGCGCGGGTGCTCGGACGGCGGGTGCCGGACCGCGCCGTGTTGGCCGAGGTGGGCTATATGACACAGGCCGAGGCCCTTTACTCTGACCTCACCGCCAAGGAGAACGTGCGCTTCTTCGCGGAGCTAAACGGGGCAGGCACTCCCACAAGGATCCAGGAAGCCCTTGAGCTGATAGAGCTCGCGAGCCGGGCCGACGACCTGGTGGGCTCGCTGAGTGGTGGGCTGCGGCGGCGGGTCTCCCTTGCCTGTGCGCTGGTGCACCGGCCCCGGCTGCTGATCCTCGACGAACCGACGGTCGGCGTCGACCCCCAACTGCGAGTGGCCTTTTGGGAGCACTTCCGTCGGCTGGCCGACGGCGGCGTGACGCTGCTAATCTCCAGCCACGTGATGGACGAGGCCGAACGCTGCGACCGGCTGGGGTTCATGCGAGATGGCCGGCTGATCGCAGAAGGCAGCCCGGAGCAGCTTCGGGAGCGCAGCGGAACCCTGGACCTAGAGCAGGCCTTCCTAAAGTTTGCCGAGGCCGAGCATGCAGCCTAGGCGCGTGCTGGCCATCGCCCGCCGGCTCATCTCCCAAATTCGGCGTGACCACCGCAGCGTCGGCCTGATCTTCGTGGTTCCCATGCTGGTGATGGGGCTACTGGGCTACATCCTGCGCATTGAATCCGGCAGGCTGGCGATCGGGATCGTCGCCCAAGACCAGGGCGTCGTTCTTCCGACCGGTGCGCGAATCGCCGCCGCTGAACGGCTTGTGGAAATCCTTGGCGAGCGGGAGCCCTTCGCATCTGCTCAGGATGCA
>CAYHJH010000074.1:2292-5751 GCA_964356605.1 uncultured Anaerolineaceae bacterium | reverse complement strand
CGGGATGGATCGCTGGATGCGCTTGTAGTGCTGCCGGAGGGGTTTACCCAGGCTATGGCCCAGGGCGGTGAGCCTCAGCTTGAGATCGTGCTGGAGGGCTCCAACCCCGGGCAGCGGCAGGCCGTGATGTTTGCTCTGACCGGCGCGCTCGCCCAAGGGCTGCAGGCCGGACCGGCCTCTGCCGCGCTGCCAGCAGTCGAGTTTGAGACTCGCTACATCTACGGCGGCGAGGAGTTCGACTTTCTCGATTCGTTCGCGCCGGTCTACATCGCCTTTTTTGCTTTCTTCTTCGTCTTCCTGCTCACAGGAGTTTCGTTCCTGCGGGAGCGTTCGCAGGGGACCATGGAGCGATTGCTGGCGACGCCGGTCGGCCGGGGCGAGATCGTCCTGGGTTACATGCTCGGTTTTGGACTCTTCGCGGTGGTTCAGTCGGCAGTGATCCTGTTGTTCACCATCTATGTGCTCCGGATCCACCACGTCGGCAGCCTGGCGCTGGTCTTCCTGGTAGAGGCACTGCTAACTGTGGGCGCGGTCAACCTCGGGATCTTTTTTTCCACCTACGCCCGCACCGAATTGCAGGTGGTGCAGTTCATCCCGATCGTGATTGTCCCTCAGGTGCTGCTGTCCGGGCTGATCGTGCGGGTGGAGAATCTGCCCCTGGGCCTGCAGATCCTTTCTTCCCTCATGCCGCTCACCTACGCCAACCGCGCCATGACCGATGTCATGGTCCGCGGGCTGGGGCTGTCGGAAGTGACCCTCGAATTGGTCGCGCTGCTGGGGTTCGCGGTTGTGGCGCTGCTGCTGAGCGCGCTGACCCTACGCCGGCAATTCGTCTAGAGGCTCAGGAAATCTCGTAGGCGCTGTGGATTGGGACACCCTTAGTGAGGGTGGCCGTGGCCGAACAGTACTTGGTCAGCGAGAGCTCGATCGCCCGCTCGACCACGGCGGGATCGATGTTCTCGCCCTGTACTAAGTATTTAATCGCGACGTCGGTGAACGCCCTGGGATGCTCGCTGGCCCGCTCGGCGTGTACCTGGATCTGAAATCCACTCACTGCCTGGCGCTTCTTCTCCAGGATAGAGATGACATCGATGCCAGTGCAGCCGGCCAGGCCAATGAGCAGGAGCTCCATCGGCCCAATCGCCTTCTCGCCAATGCCATCCTCATCGGGCTCACCGAGTGTGAGGCGGAACCCACTGTCCGCCGTTCCGGTGAAATTCCAGCCGCGATCCCAGGTTACCGAAGCGTCCATAGCGAACTCCCCGAGGGCCAAGCGCCGCCGAGCAGAGAGCGGACTACTTCCCCGCCATCTTCTCGCTGGAGTGACCAGGGAAGACCTTGCCGCCGGGCTTGAGTGCGGCATAGGCGTAGTTCACCGCCACGGTCGCCTGCCCGTAGCCGATCACGATCAAGTTGAGCGGATCCAGGTCTTCCTGAAGCGCCAGGTCGCCGGCGGCGTAGACCAGCGGCAGGTTGGTCTCCATCTTGTTGTTCACCCGGATGTAGCGCCGGCCGATGGTCTCGAGGCCCCACTCGCGAATCGGACCCAGGTCGGCCTTGAAGCCCAGGGCCAGAATGGCGACGTCCACTTCGAGGGTGATTTCTTCGTTCGAGCGGTTGTCGAAAATCACCGCTCGCTCCAGCTTGCCGTCTCCTTGCAGCTCGCGCAATTCGTAAAACAACTTCACATCGACTGCGGATTCGTTGAGTTTGTTCACTGAGATGTCGTGCGCCCGGAAACCCTCCCGGCGGTGAATCAAGGTGACCTGCTCAGCGATTTGTTCGGCGGCCAGCGCCCAATCCACCGCGCTGTCTCCGCCGCCGATGATCAGCACCCGTTTGCCGGCGTACTCGTCAATGTCCCGCACGAAATAAACCACGCCCCTATCTTCGAAGCGGTCGACGCTCTCGTTTTCCAGCTTAACCGGCCGGAAGGCGCCGATCCCAGCCGCGACTACCACCGCTCGGGTGTAGTGCTCCGCTTTGGTGGTGCCGATGACCCAACACTGCTCGCCCGGCTGCCCGCCAGGGAGAGGGACGCGCTTGAGTGTCTCCGCCTGTTCGCCCAGGGCGAAGGTGGTGCCCCACTGACCGGCCTGCTGGTAGAGATTTTCGACCAGATCCTTCCCGACGATGGAGGGAAAGCCGGGGGTGTCGTAGATCTTCTTCTCCGGATACAAGGCTGTAATCTGGCCGCCCGGCTGGGGGAGAGCGTCGATCAACTTGCAGCTGAGCTCGCGCATACCGGCGTAGAAGGCGCCGAACATGCCGGTCGGTCCGGCTCCGATGACGGTGATATCAAAGATCTCGGGTTCCTTCTTGTCGCTCATTCGTCTGGCGTTGCTCCTCTAGGCTCAAAGTTCAATGTGTGATGGACTTCACAAACCACATTTATTGTAGCAAAGGGCGACGGAGGCTGGAAATAGGTCCCCGGACCACCCTATGGTCCCAAACCTCGACCTGGCGGTTTACTTCTCTACCTAGCCGCCGCCGGTCTCATAGCACTACCCGGCGCGGAACGGTGCGATGGTGCTCGGCTTCGATGATGGCCAGGATGGTGTCAACCGCGGTTTCAACCTGCGAGTCGGCATTAGAGACGGCGTAATCGAAGATCTCCAGGTAGCCCAGCTCCTCGCGGGCGGCCTGCAGCCGGGTCTGCAGCATGTCTTCCGACTCGGTTCGGCGCTGGCGTAGGCGCCGGGCCAGCTCTTCCTCGTCGCTGGCCATCAGGAAAACGAGCACGGCCTCCGGGGCCAGTTGCTTGATGGTCTTGGCACCCTGCACGTCCACCCGCATGACGACATCCAACCCGCTCGCCATCGCCTCCCGCACCTGCTGCTTGGGGACCCCCTTGTGCTCGTTGTACACGATGGCGTGTTCGAGCAGTTCCCCTCGCTTGAGCAGGTCGAGGAACTCCTGCTCACTGTAGAAGAAATAGTCGACGCTGTGTACTTCGTCTGGCCGTTTGGGGCGCGAGGTGGCGGTTACCACGAAATGGAAGGGGAGGCCGCGCTCCTTCAGGCGCTGCACCACCGTATCTTTCCCAACGCCGGATGGTCCGGAGATGACCACTAGCAAAGGGTGCGTTGGCTTCAGGTCCATGAATAGGGGGCGGTGAGTATAATGCCAAGCTCTGGAGGGTGCGATGCCGAGGTACGACTACCGCTGTCAGAACTGCGGAAAGCGGTCGGTGATTTTTCAGAGTTATGCCGAGTACGGGCGGAAGAAGGTCAAGTGTTCGCACTGCGGCAGCAGCGAACTTCAGCGGTTGATCGGGCGGGTCCGCGTCGCCCGCTCCGAGGAGTCCCGGCTAGATCAGCTATCTGACCCGAGCGGCTGGGGCGACATCGATGAGAATGACCCCCGCTCGATGGCCCGCATGATGCGCAAGATGGGGAGCGAGCTGGGGGAGGACATGCCGGGGGAGTTCGACGAGGTGGTCGATCGCCTGGAGGCCGG
>CAYHJH010000074.1:0-2192 GCA_964356605.1 uncultured Anaerolineaceae bacterium | reverse complement strand
ATGACCTAGCCGGACTTGGGCGCCAGCCGGGGCAAAACGGCTTCCCGCATCCGCCCTTGGATTTCCTCCTCTGACCGGGTGGCGTCGATCACGACCCAACGTTCAGGGTCGGCCTGCGCCAGCCGCAAGTAGCCGTCCCGCACCCGTTTGTGGAAGGCCAGATCGTAGTCGTCGAGCCGGTTCCAGCGTCCGGCGATCTTGCGACGCTCGAGCCCCGCCTCGCTGGGGAGGTCAAGCAGCAAGGTCAGATCCGGCACCAGGCCGCCCGTGACGAATTGGGTGACCGAGCGGAGCTGGTCGAGATTCAATTGGTGGCCGTACCCTTGATACGCCAGCGAGGAATCGTAAAAGCGATCGCATACCACCACGCCCCCACCCGCCAGCTTGGGTTGAATAACTTCTCGGACCAGCTGAGCCCTGGAGGCTGAAAAGAGCAGGAACTCTGCTTGGGGGCTCATCCGCTTGTTGTCGAGCGACATGATCACCCGGCGAATCTGATCACCGATCTCGGTCCCGCCGGGCTCGCGGGTGAATAACACATCGTGCCGCTGATCTTTGAGGTGGTCTGCCAGCAGCCGGGCCTGGGTTGACTTGCCGCTGCCGTCCGGCCCTTCAATGGAAATGAAGAAGCTCAATCGCGGAAAATCCGAACCCGCCGCTGCGGCTCCTCGCCATAGGAATGTGAGATCAAGTTGGCCTGGCGGGCCAGCTGGTGCTGCATGCGGCGGGAGTAGGAGGAGGTGGGCTTCAGGTCCACCGAACGAGCGCCGTTCAGCACGGCCTCAATCGCTTCCTGGGCCTCTTGGGTCGCCTCGTCCAACGAGGGATCGCTGGCTGGCTCGTGGTTCAGGTTAAACAGTTCCACCAGGAAGCTCTCCATCTGACCCACGGTGTTGGCACGCAGCACATAGACCGGAATGCGCCGCGCCTCGGCGTCGGTGATCAAGCGGCGCTGGCGGCGGTAGTACGAGCGCAGCGTGACCAGCACGTCGGCCTGGGTGAAATCGTCGACCTGCAGGGCCGGCACCCGTAGGCGCTTGGTAGCTTGCCGCAGCCGATTGCGGGCCACCCCGTAAGGGTAAATCCGGATCGTGGCCAGAGGCTCGCCGGGCCGGTGCGGAGCCGTCGGCGAGGGTGGAAGCGCGCTGGGCTCCGAGGGCCTCGGGCTGGGCAGCGCCGACTGGCGGCGATACCCCGCCTCGGCTCGCCGGCCGGAGGTGAAGGCGCTTGCTGCCCTTTCGATCTTGACCTCGCCGGCTTCATCGCGAGAGCGGAACTCGGCTTGCTGCGGCCGGCCGCGCAGCAGCGCGTCGACCGCGACTGCAACGTCGTGGTGCACCGCCAACTTTTCCCGGTCCTGGATCTCGATCAAGACATCGAAGGTCGGCGCGGCGCGCCGCTCCAGCACCGTCTTCTGCGTGCCGCGGCGGCGGGCTTCTTCGTCCGAGAGCGTGACCGATTCGATCCCACCTATCAGGTCGGAGAGCGTCGGGTTGAGCAGCAAATTTTCGAGAGTGTTGCCGTGGGCGGTGCCGATCAGCTGCACGCCGCGTTCGGCAATGGTGCGGGCGGCGACTGCCTCCAGCTCGCGTCCGATTTCGTCGATGACAATCACCTCTGGATTGTGGTTCTCGACCGCCTCGATCATCACTTCGTGCTGCAGGCTCGGCTTCTGCACCTGCATCCGGCGGGCGCGGCCGATCGCCGGATGCGGCACGTCGCCGTCGCCGGCAATCTCGTTGGAGGTATCCACGATGACCACTCGCCGCTCCTCGGCCAGGATGCGGGCCACCTCCCGCAGCATGGTGGTCTTCCCGACCCCCGGCCGCCCGAGCAGCAGCAGGCTCTTTCCGTTGCTGATCAAGTCTTGGATGATGTCGATCGTGCCATAGACTGCCCGGCCGACCCGGCAGGTCAGCCCGACGACCCGGTCGTGCCGGTTGCGGATGGCGGAGATACGGTGCAGGGTTCGTTCGATACCGGCCCGATTGTCGGCGTCGAACTCGCCGACGCGATCGACGACGTAGTCGATGTCGTCCCAGGTCACTTCGGAGTCGCTCAGGTTGACCTCTTCTTTAACGTAGCGCGCGGTCGGAACGCGGCCGATGTCCAGAATCACCTCCAGCAGGTCATCTGGCTGGTTGATCTGGGCTAGTTTGTCGGTGACTTGGGGAGGGAGGACGCCGCGCAGG
>CAYHJH010000073.1:0-7572 GCA_964356605.1 uncultured Anaerolineaceae bacterium | reverse complement strand
CAGACGGCACCCGCGTCCTGGGGCTGGGAGACATTGGACCCCTGGCCGCCCTTCCGGTCATGGAAGGCAAGTCCCTTTTGTTTCGCTACCTAGGAGGGGTGGATGCCCACCCGATCTGTCTCGGCTGCACAGACCCCGACGAGTTCATCGAAGCCGTCAAGGCCATCCAGCCCGCCTACGGTGGCGTAAACCTTGAAGACATCGCTCAGCCCAAATGCTTCTACATCCTGGACCGCCTGATGGAAGAGGCGCAGATTCCGGTCTGGCATGACGACCAGCAGGGGACTGCTACGGTCGTTCTGGCAGGATTCCTCAACGCCCTGAAGATCGTGGGCAAGAAACTCGATCAGGTGCAGGTCGCCCTTATTGGTGCCGGCGCCGGCAACATTCGCACCGCCCGGCTGATGATCGTAGCCGGAGCAGATCCGAAAAGATTGATCATGGTCGACAGCGCCGGCATTCTCCACAAAGGCCGCCAGGACCTGGCGGAACAGTATCCGCAGAAGTGGGAGATTGCGCAGGCCACGAATGGCGAGGCTCGAACTGGGGGGATACGTGAGGCTTTGCTTGGCTCAGATGCTGTGATCGCGCTGTCCAGGCCAGGGCCGGGAGTGATCGATCCCGAAGATATAGGCGCAATGGCCGCTGACCCGATCGTATTCGCCTGCGCCAATCCGATCCCCGAGATCTGGCCCTGGGAAGCAGCAGGCGCCGGAGCGCGCGTTGTGGCCACCGGCAGGTCGGATTTCCCCAATCAGGTGAACAACTCTCTCGGTTTCCCCGGAATCTTTCGCGGGGTCCTCGATGTTCGCAGCACGCGCATCACGGATGAAATGTGCATCGCAGCGGCCGAGGAACTGGCCCACATCGCCGAGGAGAAGGGGCTGAAAGCCGAGTCTATCCTTCCCGCAATGGACGATTGGGAGGTGTTCCCGCGCGTAGCTGCGGCGGTCGGTACGAAGGCACAGGAACTGGGCTTCGCTCAGCTGAAGATTTCCAGAGACGATCTGTATCGGGCAGCCCATGACCGCATCCGGCGAGCACGCGCCATCGTCGAAACCGGTATGGAGCGAGGCTTCATCCAAGAGCCACCGCAAGAGGAAACCGTAATATACGGAGGCTGATTTGGATCGGGGGTGGCGACTTCACGCCCGTGCTGCGGCGAGTTGAACGCGGGCGTACCTCAGTCGCTCAAAGATGGCCTTGGCCAGTTCGAGCAGCACGATCACTCCCAACTCGGGTTCGGCTGCCATCATCTGATTCAACCTTCGAGCGTCCATCCTGATCCCCCTGCTGGGCTTGCCGGCGACCGCGGAGGCCATCAGTTCGTGTGGGCCCAGCAGTGCCGAGATTCCGAAAGGTTCGCCGGGGTTGACCTCACCTACAAGGAAATCCTTGCTGAGCTCGGGATGCTTCCCATCTTCCGAGCGGTCGTAAAGATCCACCGAGCCCTCTACGAGCAAGTAGAACCATTCCGCCCTGGAACCGATCTCGAAAATCCACTCGTCCGCATTCCAGGTGACCTCATCGGAGACCAGCGCCAGGGAGCGGAGCTGCTCCTCGGTGAGCGAGCCGAAGAACGGATACCGCCGCAGCAATTCAGGTGAGATCATGATCCTCAATCCCTCCAGCCCCGTTCGCCAGGAGCTCCAGCACCTTATCCGCCGCCAGCGGCACAGCCGCCTCCACCGGCGGCGAGAGGTGCTCCGAGAATTCCCCGATTCTCTTTGCTTCGATGCCGAGAACCCAGACCTCCTTAGGGAGCCTCGCTCCCAAGGCCCGTCCCAGCTCAAGGGCATTCTGCAACGAGGTGTCGTGGGCGGAAGTCGTATGTCCGGCCGAAGGATCGGGGAGGGCACTGAGTGGAAGACAAGTGAGGTTGCCCGCGGTGCCCTCCCCGGTCGTGATGGAGTCGATCAGGATGACCCGCGGATAGCCCACCATCCGTTCCATGAGCGCCAAGCCGCCGGCCGAGAAACGCTCGACGCGCGCGTTCGGGCCATTCCCGAGCACCTGCAATCTGGCTTGGACCTCTTCGGCCACCCGCCAGCCCACGCCGTCGTCCCCCAAAATCGGATTTCCGAGCCCGATTACCAGGGTCGCACCGTGTTCCGTCACCTGGCAATCCTGCGGGATGAGGCCTGATCGGGCTCCAGATTTGCGCTCCATTAGCAGTACTGCCGCAACACCTCCACCGTCTCGCCACGTGCATCCGTGATCTTGACCTCAAGCGGCATCTGGCCGGGGAGAGAGTGCGTTGCACAGCCGAAACATGGATCGTAGGAACGAAAGGCCATCTCGACCATGTTGAGCAGCCCCTCCGTTACCACCGTGCCCTTGGTGATCAGGTTCTCGGCGGCCTTCTTGATAGACATGCTGATGGGCGCGTAGTTGTTGGTCGTTCCTACAATGAGGTTGACCTGGGTGAGAACACCGCGCTGGTCAGTCCAATAGTGATGCGTCAGCGTGCCCCGTGGCGCTTCTACGATTCCCACTCCTTCGCTCGGAGTCTCCGTGGGCACCGTCCGGAAGTTATCGCCCGTGATCTCCGGATCGGTGGCCAGTTCGACCCAGCGCTCCGCGGCGTACAGCAGCTCAATAAGCCGCGCCCAGTGGGCGGCGAGCTGTTGGTGAACCGGTTTGCCACCCAGGGTCTCGAAGAACCGCTCATACTGTTCCTGGGCGAGCGGGGTCGCCATCCCATCCGCGGCATTCAGCCGGGAGAGAGGCGTGGCGGAGTAGATGCCCGAGTCCTCCCCTCCCACGAAGCCCTTCCAGCCGACTTTCCTCAGGTAGGGGAACTTGAGGTAGGTCCAGGGTTCCACCCGTTCAGCGATCCAGTCTCGATATTCTTCCGGGGCGTACTTCCCCAGTCGCCTCCCGTTGGGATCGACGACGCTGACCAATCCATCGTAGAAGTTGACGTGGTTGTTCTCGTCCACCATGCCGATGTAGTGCATGCGGTGGGTGTAGATGTCGCCCAGGATCAGGTCCAGATACTCCTGGTTGCCGAGCACGATGTCGGCGAAGAACTGCAGGCTGAATTGGGCGAACTCGATGGCCCAGCGCCCCATCTTCTCGATCGCGGTCCGCTCTTCTTCGTTGATACCGCGCGTCTGTCCCCCCGGGATCGAGGTGCAAGGATGGACCTTGCGACCTCCGATGATCTCTATGACCTCGTGGCCGTATCTGCGGGCCTGGATGACCTTGCCGCCGATCTCCAGCCCCACCTTATGGATCACACCCAGGATGTTGCGCTCGGCCACCGGGGCCTGCGGTCCCATCACAAAGTCCGGCCCGCTCAACGCATAGAAGTGGGTGGTGTGATCGGTCACGAAGAAGGCGCTGTACAACAGCTCACGCAGCTTCTTGGCGGTCGGCGGGGGAACAACCTTGTAGACTGCATCGGCGGCCTTGGCGGCGGCCATGTGATGCGCCTCGGGGCACACCCCGCAGATACGATTGGTCAGCACCGGCATCTCCTCTACCGGTCGCCCGACGCAGAATCTCTCGAAACCTCGCAGCTCAGGGATCTGGAAGTAGGTATTGGCGACGTTGCCCTCGTCGTCTAGGAAGATCTCGATCTTGCCATGACCTTCCAGGCGGGTGATGGGGTCGATCGTGATGCGCTCCGTCATGGGCACCTACCTTCCATTTCCCGCCACCCTGGCCGTCCGAAGCATCGAGCGGGCAAGGCCGAAGCGGTAGAACGACCCTGCCGGATCCACAATGCCGTCTAGGATGCGGTCGATCTCGGCAGGATCCTTGCTGTCAATGACCGAAGCGAGGGCGGTCATCAGCCGCGCTCCTTGGTCTAGGGCGCCTACCGCCGGCCCGTAGCACCCCACGCAGGGCGCCCCGGCGATGGGACACTTGCCCTGGCAGCCGCTGGCCGTGGCAGGGCCGCTGCACAGGATGCCCTGTTCGAGCAGACAGAGGTCGGGATCGATGTGCTCGACCTCCTGGATGCGCACAAATTGCTTGATGTGCTTCACGTTCCGCTGGCGAGGGCACTCATCGCACACCGTAGAATCGCCTACTCCAAGGAAGGCTCCCGTGGGTGGAAGCTCGGCTTTCCCGCTCAGCGCGGCCAGGACGGCATCGATCACGGCCGCGATCTGATGCGACTCTGGTGGGCAGCCGGGGATGAAGTAATCCACGTCCACCACGTCCTGGAGCGTCTTCAACATCGGGTAGAAGATGGGGATGTGGAGCTCCCCTTCGGGCACCTGGGTCAAGTATTGCGGAACGCGCCCGTCCTCGTTCACCGTGCTGGGACCCCGGTAGACGGCCTCAAAGATCTGCTGCGGGGAGCTGAGGTTGGCTAGGCCGGGAATGCAGCCCTCAATGGCACACGAGCCGAAGGCCACCAGTACCTGGGACTTCTGCCGCAGCAACCTGGCCAGGTGCTCATTCTCTGCGTTGCGGATGCCTCCATTGAAAAGGGTTAGAAAAATCTCGCCATCTTTCATCGCCTCGACATCTTTGTATTTGGCATCCATGGCCACCGGCCAGAAGACGACCTCGAAGTTGGCATCCACCTCCAGGATCTTCTCGTGGATGTTGAGCACCGCGATCTCGCAGCCTCCGCAGCCGGCCGCCCAGTACATGGCGAATTTGGGTTTCCCGTTCTGCGTCATGCGGGCACCTTCTGCAACTCCCGGTGCGCAGGTCTGAGACGGGCGGTTGGCCAATTGAGCGGCCCCAGCGCCTTCATCTCGTCCACGAACTTGGTGATCTCGCGCGCCAGCTGCATGCCCTCGGCGGCGCTGGCCCACACCAGTTTGACCCGCTGCGGGTCGATCCCCATCTGCTGAATGGTGCGCTTGAGCAGCGCCACCCGCCGCAGAGCCTTGTAGTTCTGCTCCAGGTAGTGACACTCCCCCGGGTGGCAGCCGGTGATCAAGACACCGTCTGCCCCAGAGGCGAGGGCCTTCAGGACGAAGGTGGGGTCCAGCCGGCCGGAACACATGAGGCGGATGAGGCGCACATTGGGAGAGTATTTGAGGCGCGAGGTGCCAGCCAAATCTGCCGCCCGGTAGCTGCACCAATTGCAGGTGAAACCGATCAGTACGGGTTCGTAGCCGTTTGTCACCGTCGTCCTCCTAGGCCTGCTCGGCGGCGAGCGCCGGCTCTTCCACATTGAGCATGAGCAGACCCTCGATCTGAGCCAGCACCTGTTCGTCACTGAAGCCGGTGCCGCTGATGGCCCCCGCCGGGCAAGCCGCCACACAGGTACCACATCCCTGGCAAAGGGCGGTTTTGATCTCCGAAACCACCAGCTGCTCATCGAACGTGATGGCATTGAAAGGACAGAGGTCATTGCAGATGCGGCAGCCTGAGCATTTCGCCGCTTCGATAAAGGCGCGCACCGGCTCGAGGCTCAGCTCGCCCTGCTCGATATAAGAAATCACGCGTGCTGCGGCGGCCGATCCTTGGGCCACGCTGGCTGGAATGTCCTTGGGCCCACTGGCGCAGCCGGCCACGAACAGCCCCTCCGTCATGGTGGAGACCGGATCGAGCTTCGGATGCTTCTCGGTAAACCAGCCCGCGCTGCTGCAGGAGATGCCAAACTGTCGGGCCACCTCATCCGCATCGCGCCGCGGCTCGAGCCCGGCGGAGAGAATCACCATATCAACCGGGATGCGGCGCTGCCTGCCGGCCAGTGTGTCCTCGACTTGAATGATAAGTTTTCCTTCTTCCCCGGGGAGACGCGACGCGTCGGTCACCTCCGCCACTTTGCCGCGCACAAAGAGCGTGCCTTCCTCCAGCACGCGCTGATAGAACTCGTCGAAATCCTTCCCCGGCGTGCGGATGTCGATGTAGAAGTTGTAAACCTTTGCGCCCGTCCGCTCGTGCACCAGGTGGGCAAACTTCAGGCTCTGCATGCAGCAGATGGCCGAGCAGTATGGGTTGTAATTGCGATCGCGGCTGCCAACGCAGTGGATTATGCCCACGCTCCTTGGGGCTGTGCGTCCGTCGCGCAGCACGATGGCGCCTTCGGTCGGTCCGGCGGCGTTGCACATGCGCTCGAACTCCAGGCTGGTGAAGATGTTGGCCAGCCGACCGTAGCCGTATTGAGGGATGCGCCGCGCGTCGAACAGGTCGAAGCCGGTGGCCAGGATGATGTTGCCAACCTCGAGCGTGATGAGCTCGTCTTGCTGCTCGAAGTCGATGGCGTTCGTGGGACAGAACTTCTGACACGCCTTGCAGGTGCCCTTTTCGAAGTAGATGCAGTTCACGTCGTCCACGACGGGATACCTGGGAACCGCCTGAGCAAAAGGCGTGTAGATCGCTTTGCGGTAGGCGATCCCAACCTCGAACTCGCTGTCGATGACCTTCTTGGGACACTTCTCGACACAGATTCCGCACCCCGTGCACAGATCGGTGTTCACGTAGCGGGCCTTCTTGCGGACCGCCACGCTGAAGCTCCCCACAGAACCATCCACCTTTTCCACTTCGCTCCACGTTAGCAGGTGAATGTTGGGATGCGAACCCGCCTCGCTTATCCTCGGCGTCAGGATGCAGGCGGCGCAGTCGAGGGTGGGGAAGGTCTTGTCAAACTGGGCCATGTGCCCGCCGATGGATGGGTCCCGTTCGACCAGATAAACGGGATGGCCAGTGTTGGCGATCTCGAGGGCGGCCTGAATGCCGGCGATGCCTCCCCCCACCACCAGGGTGGCCTCGTTGATGGGCACCCGCAGCGGTTCGAGTGGCACGTGATAGTGCACCCGTTCCACGGCGCCAGAGATCATCGCTTTGGCTTTCTGGGTGGCCACCTGCTTGTCCGCGGTCACCCAGGAGACCTGCTCGCGGATGGAAGCCATTTCGCACAGGTAGGGATTCAGGCCAGCACGCGCGCAGGCGGCGCGGAAGGTCTTTTCATGCAGATGGGGCGAACAAGCGGCCACTACGACACGGGTGAGGCCAAGCTTCTCAATATCGCTTTCGATCAGCTCCTGCCCCAGGCTGGAGCACATGAACTTGTCATCCCGCGCGACCACCACCCCGCGATTGGCCAGCCGCTCCGCCGCCCAGCGGGCCACTTCTTTCACGTCCACCACACCGGCGATGTTTGTGCCGCAGTGGCAGACGTAGACGCCTATACGCTCGCGGCCACTCTTTTCACTCATCGGAGCTCGCCCTCCATCGGCGGAGGCATCGGCAATCCCTCTTCTTTCTTGCGCTTCTTGCGAGGACCTGGCGGCGCCTGCTCATCGTCAAGGGCCGCGAGTCCGATCTTAGCGAGGGCCGGTCTGGAATCGACGAACTCCCGGCCCAAGCCCAGCTCGTCGGGGTCCTTACCGAACGCCAGTCCCATCAACTGTGTCACGAACAAGATGGGAATCTCGTAGTCGGTCTTGAAGTGCTTGTTCATCTCCACCTGGTAAGCGTCCAGGTTGAGCTGACACATGGGGCATACCGTGACCAGCACGTCCGCCTCGTAGAGCGCTGCACCGTGCACGAGGCGGCGGATCAGCTCGTAGGCCGTTTCGGGGCTGATCTGCGTCATGTGGCCGCCGCAGCAATGAGTCTTGAGGGGGAAATCCACCACTTCGGCCCCCAGGGCGG
>CAYHJH010000072.1:0-7628 GCA_964356605.1 uncultured Anaerolineaceae bacterium | reverse complement strand
TGCTCCCGTTTTCGAGCTTGGGCGCATCGAGCTTGATCACGAAGCCCTGCGTGTCAGTGTCCTTGCCGGGGCAGGTCAAGGTCACCACGCTGGGGCCGCTCACCCACTCGGCTAAACAGTAAGTAGCGACGAAATCCTTGACGACCCCAGGTTGTGGAGTGGGAGTGGCACCCACCACGATCTGAACGAAGAAAGGTCGATCAAAGCTTGTGCCGATCCCGAAGAGCACTCCGCCGGCGGATCGCAGTTTCCAATTGCCGCGGTGAGTCCCATCTGCGCTCGGGGCCTTGAGCGAGATGCGGATATCGACCTCGGCCTGAGGGACGACGGTTCCCGGCAGCGGAGAGGAAGGCGGGCCGGCCATGATGTTTCCGCTCTCAAAGACCACGTCGTAATCCGGCGTCCAGGTACAGGTCCCGACATTCTGCAAACGCCACACCTTGTCAAACGAATCTCCGGCCGGGACATTGGTGTCATCGGGAATGCTGATGTCACGAACGAATCTCGCCTGATTCGTACATGCCGGGGTTGGGGTCGTCGTGGGTGGGGGCACTGGGGTGGCGGTTGCAGTGGCCAGGAGCGGCAAGGTCGCTGGTGGAAGCGGCGACGGAGCGCCGACCGTTCCCGCTACCTGCGTGAGCTGGGCCGCCACCGTCTGGGCAGCCGCTGTAGCGAGACGATCCTGTTCCGGTTGTGCGGGTTGAAACCCTGGGAAATTGCAGGCGGCTAGCCCGAGCAGGGTAGCGACGCCAAAGATGCGGATAAGGCGAGTTGTGAGTCGATTCATGGGATGGATGCCTCGGAATTCGGTGTGTTAGTTCAAGACAGGCAGAAGATGGAAGGCGGGCTGCAGCGGCGTCTCCGCGTACTGACTGAGCGAGCCTCGGAGGCTCCAGGGGCCAGTATATTCAATGCTCACCCGCACCAACTCTGCCATCAGGTTGTCTTCGGACTCAAAGAAGACCAGCTTGTTGGTCCGGCTGCGGCCCATCCAACGCCCGCTGCGTTTGCCCTCCACCAGCACCTCGATTTCGCGGCCCAGATAACCTCGATTGATCTCATCTACGATTCCCGTCTGCAGATCCTCGAGCAGGCGGAAGCGACGCATCTTTTCCTCTTCCGGGACATCATCCACCATACGCCGGGCAGCCACGGTCTGAGGCCGGGGGGAGTAGCGGGCCACGTGGGCGACGTCCAATCGGAGCTCGGAAAGCAGATCGTAGGTGCGTTGGAACTGGGCTTCGCTCTCGCCCGGAAATCCGACGATGATGTCCGTTGCAATTGAACCGTCTGGCAATTTCCGACGGATGCGGTCGATAAGACGCCGGTAATCATCGGCCGTGTAGCCGCGCCGCATGGTTCGGAGCACCTCATCATCGCCGGCCTGAACCGGTACTTCGATATGTTCGCAGACCTTCTCGAGGTCAGCCACGGTCTGCAGCAATTCATCGGACATCCAGTTCGGATGGGAGGTCAAGAAGCGGATGCGGTGGATCCCTTCGATTTCGTGCACCGCCCGCAGCAGATCGGACAAGTTGGGTCCGTCGGGCACATCCATGCCATAGCGATCCACGATCTGCCCCAGCAGAGTGACCTCTCCCACGCCCTGTTCGGCCAGGGATCGAATCTCGGCTGCGATCTCTCCCACGCTGCGGCTTCGCTCGGGCCCGCGCCGGAAGGGGATGATGCAGAAGGTGCAGGCGTGGGAACAGCCGTAGACCACCGGCACGTGGGTGGAGACCATCCGTCCCCGATCGTGGAGCGGAAGCAGCAAGTCGCCGTCCATGGCCGCGTAGCGATGCCGGGTCTGTGTCTCCTCCAGGGCGCGACCATCGGTCTGGGTCAGGTGGTCGATCAACGGTTGTGGGTCGGACGGAGGCGAAAAGACGTCCACGAAGGGGAAAGCGGCCTCCAGGCTGGGGTTTCCCTTGACCCCCACCAGACAGCCCATCAGATTGATGACGACCTCGGGCCGCTTGTCCTTCACCGGCCGCAGCGAAGTCAGGCGACCGTAGGCTCGATCCTCGGCGCTCTGGCGCACCACGCAGGTGTTGAGCACGATGACATCGGCCTGCTCGGCAACTGCCGTCGAGCGATAGCCAAGTCCTTCCAGCGCGGAAGCCACCCGCTGCGAGTCGGCGACGTTCATCTGGCAGCCGGCGGTCCAAATATGGTAGCGCACGGGCGACATTATACTGTGCGCAGATTTTGGACTTTGAAGGCGAGACTGACAGCATCCGGAAGGATCCGACATCCTGGGGTTGGGCACCGGGCGACGGCGTGCGAAGGCAAGGGAGTGAGACTGGCTCGGGCGCCAGCACTCTGGGTCCTTCTAGCCACAGCGGCGGCATGCGCCACTCCTGAGCCCACACGCGAACCGCCGGTCAGCGGTCCTGCTGCGGTAACGCCCTCGCTGGCTTCCTCAAATCCCTCGGCCCCGCTTCAAACGGCGACGATGCTCGCCGAACCGACGGCTGCCGATACTTGCGGACAAGAACAAGGTGCAATTGAGGAAGGCAGTTATCCGGCGGCCGCCGTTCCAGGCGAAGTCCCGTACTTGATCTATCTCCCGCCGTGCTACCCGGAGCACGCGAAAAGCTATCCGGTGCTCTACCTGCTGCACGGGTATCCCTACGACGAGCGGCATTGGATAGAGCTGGGAGCCGCCAATCAAGCGGACACCGCGATCCGCGCCGGTGAGTGGCCGCCTTTCCTAATGGTGATGCCGCTGCAGCCAGAACCGCTGTTTCGGAACTCAGACGGAGGCCCAGGATCTTATGAGTCCGAGATGCTGGAGGGACTTGCACCTCATGTTGACTTGGTCTACCGTTCCGACCCGTCGCGGCGCGGCTTAGCCGGAGTCTCACGCGGAGGCGTTTGGGCGCTGGAGATCGCCTTCCGCAATCCGTCGGTCTTCCCAACCGTCGCGGCGCTCAGTCCCGCCCTGGCAGTCAATGCAGCCCGGCCACCCTACGACCCCTTTGAGATTGTGAAGGCGGCGGGCGCCTTGCCACAGCAGATCCTGCTTGTTGCCGGGGATCAGGACTGGGCTGCCGTGGAAACCAGACGTCTCAGCCAGGCGCTAAGCGAAAACGGTGTGGAGCACTCCTTCCTGATCGTGCCCGGTGCCCATGCAAACGCCACCTGGGCGTCCGTGATGGCCCAAGTGCTGGAATTCTTCGGACGCGGCTGGTCAGCAGGACCCTAGGGTCGGTTCCAAGAGCCTCGAACCCGGGATTCGGGTACAATGGCCGGCCTGGAGGGTCGCCTAGGAGATGCCCGAAGACGATCGGCTGGCTTCGGACGTAATCATGGCCTATCGGCGGCGCCGGGAGCGGATGGTCCCGTTCCTGCTGGGCGCACTCGCCGTGGTCTTGCTGGTAGTCGGCCTCTCCTTGGTGGTCATCTGGTTTACCGGCGACAGCCCGCCCCAGGTCCCTGCTTTCCTCCGGCCCGATACGCCTACGCCGCAGCCGACCGACACGGCCAGGCCTCCCACCGAGACTTCGCTCCCGAGCCCGACCTCCGAACCGTCCGGGACCCCGACGCCTTCCGGCCCGATCACCTATATCGTCGAGCAGGACGACACGCTGTTTTCCATCGCCCAACAGTTCGGTGTCAGCATCGATGCCTTAATCTTCGCCAACAACATCACCGACCCGAACAACATTGGCGTTGGGACCCAGCTCATCATTCCCGATCCGAACGCTGAACTGCCAACCGAGACCCCGTTGCCAGCGACCTTGTTGCCCGGAACGCAGATCGAATACGTCGTCCGGACCGATGACACGCTTCAGTCGATTGCCACCCGGTTCAACAGTACGGTGGATGCGATCGCCGACGCAAACGATCTCGATCCTACGGATGTCCTGTTCGTCGGATTGAAACTTCTGGTCCCGGTCAATATCGTCACACCGGTTCCGACCAATACCCCCAGTCCCTTCACGCCGACCCCCAGCCCGCTGCCTTAGTCGTCTCGAGCTGGGGCCGCCTCGTCCAGCGCAGCCTCGATCTCCTGCAATACTCGGTAGTTCACACTTCACGCAAGAAACACCTCGCACCTAGCCGCCCAAGCGCCCAGGCTGCGTGAGCACGCGAAAGAGCATCCGTTTCGGGCCGCAGTGTGCCTTGAAGCGCCGGCGCGCCGCCGAGGTCGCCCGTGTTTCCGGCTGCTACAGCGGCGTTGCGGATCAGCCCTGCGGTGTCAACGCAGGCAACATGGTTTGGATAATGGCGGTGGCACCTGGGTTGCTATCGCAAGGCGTATGAGCAGATGATGTGAGTCCGCGGCACTATTGTGCTCCCGGATACAATTGGATCACTCTATTTGGAGCAGTTTAAAATGCTGGCCGTGGGCGGTGTATCCACGGAGGGAGACGCATGAAAACAAGGTTTTGGATACCGCTCAGTCTCATGGCGGTCGCGATAGCCGCCTTTCTTATTGCCTGTGCCGGACCGAGGCGAGCGGAGTCCGTTGAGCGGACCGCGATGGCCGAAATTGGATCGCTGGAGGTCTACGTCACCGGAACCGGGAAAGTGGGGCCGGAGGTGCAGGCGGCCCTCTTGTTTAAGGTCGCCGGGACGCTTGGCAAACTGAACGTGGAGGTCGGGCAGCTCGCGCGGGCCGGGCAGGTGCTGGCGGAACTCGATCCCGCTTCGCTCGATCCAAGCCTGGTTGCCGCTGAGGCGGATCTGATTGCGGCACAGCAGGCCTTGGCCGACTTGATGGAAGGTCCGACCGACCAGCAATTGGCGCAGGCCGAGTTGGCCGCGGCCCAGGCCAGAGATGCGCTTAGGATCGCCGAATATCGCTGGAATGTGCAGCAAGCAGGGCACCGGGCGAGTTCCTCCACGATCCGCGGCGCCGAGGCGGGGCTGGTGCTGGCAGAGCAGGAATTGGAGCAGGCCAAGGCCAACTATGACCAGTTCTCCGGGCTTTCTTCGGACAATCCGGTCCGGGCGCTGGCGCTGACCGAACTGGTGGCCGCCGAGCAGGCCCGCGACGCCGCGCTGCGGAACCTGAACTGGTACACCGGGCGACCGACCGAGATCCAGCAGGCGATACTGGACGCAGAAGTGGCTGCCGCGTCCGCCAACGTGAAGCAGGCGGAGCAGGACCTGGCTGATCTTCAAGCTGGACCGGACCCGGACGCCGTGGAGGTGGCTGAAGTGAGAGTTCAGGCCGCACAGGCGGTCGTCGATCAGGCCCGGCTGATTGCGCCGATCGATGGAACCGTGATGTCGATCAATCACCGGCCGGGAGACAGCATTGTTCCCGGCGAAGTGGAGATCGTGATCGCCGACCTCAGCACCCTGCATGTGGACACCATGGTCGACGAACTTGACATCGCGCTGCTCGCCATGGACCAGCAGGTGGAAATCACGCTGGATGCCGTACCGGATCTGATCCTTGGGGGATGGGTGGCAGGGATTGACCTGGCGCCGGCCGCGGGCACTGCGCAGTACCCGGTGCGGGTTGAGCTGGACAGCGCCGAGGAGCAAGTTCGGGTCGGAATGACCGCCGCATTGAGCATCCTGGTAGCGCGGCAAGAGCAAACGCTATTGATCCCGAACTGGGCGCTGGGAATCGCTCCAGAGACCGGTGATGTGATCGTCACGGTCTATAACGGAGAGGCCCGCGAGGTCCGGGTCGTGACCCTCGGGCTGCGCAACGACACCTTCAGCGAGGTCCTCTCTGGTCTGGAGCCCGGGGAAACCGTCGGCGTCACGATTGTTGAGGAGCCGCAAGGCCCCGGAGGGGGCTTCTTTGGACCCGGTTAGCGCCAACCATTTCGTCATCGAAGCCGAAGAGCTGTCTCGCACCTACCAGCTCGGGAAGGTCGAAGTTCCCGCCCTGCAAGGGGTCACCTTCCAAGTGCAGCGGGGTGAACTGCTCTCGGTGATGGGTCCCTCTGGATCGGGAAAGTCCACGCTCATGAACCTGCTGGGCTGCCTGGATCAGCCGGATTCAGGAACCTATCGACTGGATGGAGAAGAAGTGGGTCAGCTGAACGACGATAATCTAGCTCGGATTCGAAACCGCAGCATCGGGTTCATCTTCCAGACCTTTAACTTGCTGGCCCGGACGACCGCGCGGGCAAACTGTGAGCTGCCCTTGCTCTATGCCGGTATTCCGCCGAGGGAGCGCAAGCTGCGCGCTACCAAGGCGCTGGAGGCGGTGGGGCTGGCAGATCGGATGGACCATCATTCGAATGAACTCTCTGGCGGGGAGCAGCAGCGGGTGGCCATTGCCCGCGCACTGGTCAATGATCCAGCCATCATCCTGGCCGACGAACCGACCGGCAACCTGGACAGCAAGTCTGGGATCGAAATCATGGGCATCTTGCAGTCGCTGAACCGAGATGCCGGGATCACGGTGATCATCGTCACCCATGATCCTTTCATCGCCCGGCACACCCGGCGGGTGATCCGGCTGCAGGATGGGCGCATCGTGGTCGACGAGCCGGTGCATCATCCGCTCGTGGCGGGTGAGACGGAGCGGCCCTCCGAGGTCAGTCTGGAAGAGGAGGCCCACGCCAGATGAACCTGGTCGAGAGCGGGCGGGTGGCGCTGAGCGCTCTATTGGCGAACAAGCTGCGAGCTGCGCTGACCATGCTCGGGATCATCATCGGCGTGGGGGCGGTGGTGACGCTGATGTCGGCCGGCGATGCAGTCGAGGCCTACATCACGAACCAGTTCCGCAGCATCGGCTCAAACCTGCTCTTCGTGGGGCCCGGGACCTTCGACACCCAGCGCGGCGGACCGGCCTCCGCCTCTCTGGGAGGGAAAGGGCTGACCAATGGGGACGCGACTGCGCTGCTGGATCCGGTGCTGGCGCCGGACGTGGCGGCGGTAGCATTAGAACTGATCGGCTCCGAAGTGGTCAGTTATCGAGGTGAGAGCGGGCTATATTCCATCTCGGGGGTGAGCCCCAACTACGGTGAGCTGCGAAATGCCGAACTTAGAGCGGGCCGATTCCTCGACGAGGGTGACCAGGTCGCCGAATCGCGAGTGGCGGTCATTGGTCCGACCGTCGTGGATGAGCTGTTCCCGGAGAACCCGCTGCCGATCGGGGAGCAGATCCGACTGAACGACATCCCCTTCCGAGTGGTAGGCGTCCTGGAATCCAGGGGAGGCAACGCCTTCGCCAACGAGGACAACGTTGTATACATCCCGCTTTCAACTGCCCAAACGAGGGTTTTCCCTTCCCGCGGTAGGCGCGGCGATTACCATATCTCGCTGATCTACGCCCAGGCGGTCACCGAGGAGCGAACCGCGGTTGCACAGGAGCAGATCGAGCGGGTCCTGCGCCAGCGACACGAGATCCAGCCGGGGGATGACGATGACTTTACAGTCATCAGCCAGGCCGAAATCGTGGCATCTGCTGAAGATGTGCTGAACATCATCACCATCTTCCTGGGGGCGATCGCGGCCATCTCGTTGCTGGTCGGCGGAATCGGGATCATGAACATCATGCTGGTCTCCGTCACCGAGCGGACGCGAGAAATCGGACTCCGCAAGGCCGTGGGTGCCCGCCGGCGAGACATTCTGGTTCAGTTCTTGTTGGAGAGCGTGGTCCTGGCGGTGGTCGGTGGACTGCTAGGAGTGGCGCTGGGCGGGCTGGGCAC
>CAYHJH010000071.1:0-7679 GCA_964356605.1 uncultured Anaerolineaceae bacterium | reverse complement strand
GCGTTGACGACGATCTCGCTCCGCACCTTCCCCTGCTCGGTGACTACGCCGGCGACCTCGCCACCCGGAGAAACCTCGATCCCGACGACCCGCACGCCGGTGCGGATGGTTACTCCCGCCTCGCGCGCCTGCCGCGCTAGCTCGGTGGTGGCGCTGTGCGGATCGAGGTGGCCATCGCCAGGGATGTACAGCGCGCCGTACAGATCCTGGGGGCTGAGCTCGGGGAAGATGCGCAGCGCCTCCCCGGCCGAGATCACCTCCACGTCCATCCCCAACGCCTTGGCCTGGCCGACCTGGCGTTTGAGGAAGAGGAAGTGGTCCCGGCTCGAGGCGACCCGCAGGCTGCCGACGGCATGCCAGCCGACGGCCATGCCGACCTGCTCCGTCAACTCCCGGTACAGGTTCACGCTGTAGATGCGCAGGCGCATCAAAGTGGGCGAAGTGTGGAACTGCGTTACCAGCCCAGCGGCGTGCCAGGTCGAGCCCGAGGTCAACTCGCCCTTGTCTAGAAGGAGGATGTCAGTCCACCCGCGCCGGGTCAGGTGGTAGGCGATGCTGCAGCCGGCGATCCCGCCGCCAATGATGATCACACGTGCCTGGGAGGGGAGATCTGCCATTGGGGGAGTCCTTCGGTGTGTGCGGACTTGGCTGCGGTCCTAGCTGTCAGCTATCAGCCGTCAGCAATCGGCCATCAGCAGTCAGCGGTCAGCAGTCAGTTAGCCATCAGCCTTCAGCCATCAGCAGCCAGCAAGAGGATGAAACAGGTGCAGCCTGTTCTTGAGGACTCTAACCCAACAACAGATCCTGGGGGACATTTGCGCCCCCCAGGATCCCTCCAGCGATTCTGCCCAGGCGTCTGCCTTAGGGGAAACTGACCGCTGAGTGCTGATTGCTGACGGCTTCTTTGCTATTCCGGCGGTATCTCCTTGAAGGCGAACTCCACGTTGATCCCGCGCGCCTTGCGGGCGCTCTTCGCCCAGACGTACCAGACCGCCGAGACGAGAATGATCCCGAAGGCGATGATCTGGGCCCAGAGGCTGCTGGGGAAGTCCTCGAAGTTCCAGTTCCCCAGCACTCCGAGCTCCGGGGCCAGCAGGAAGGCTTCCACCATCAGAAACCCGAAGCCGGAGCCCAGCAGGCCTACCGCCGTCACCCAGGGCATTGGTTTACCGGAGAGCCAGCGCGGCAGATCCTCCCGGAAGTATGACAGCACCCAGAGGGTTGCTGCGATCGCCACCAGCCGGATCAGCCACACGATCGGCGCGATCGGGAAGTTACCGGCGAACACCCAGGAGGCCCAGATGAATGCCACCGCGCCGATGAGCATGAGCAAGACTCCCAGAGGGCCGGCGACGTTGTACTTAGACCCGGGCGAGGCATCGTAGACCGCCTTGGCCCGCTTGGGGAGTAGGGCCCCCGACAGGCAGCTCAAGACGAACACATAGCCTCCTCCGAACGTCACTCCCAGGGTTAGCCCCACCCAGCCCGGCACCAGGTTGTAGGCCAGGATTACAGGGATGCTGGCCAGGAAGTACGACAGATGAGCGTTGACGGGCGTGTGCAGCCGGTCGTTGACCTTGCTCACCCACTCGGGCAACACCCGGTCCAGCGACATCGCCACCATGATGCGCGTGACACCGATGTAGCAGTTGTGCACGATCTGGTGCGAGTTCAGGATGTATCCGATCCCGATTAGGAGCACGATGAGCGGGCTGGCAGTCATCGCCACGGCCAGGATGTTCGGCCAGAGAAGGAAGCCGTTCACTGTGGCCTCGGGGATGAGCGACCAGTACCCGGCGCCGGCCACATACAGGAACTCGGATCCTGCCAGCCGCTCCAGACCGACCGCGAGCAGGGCCAGCAGCAGCCCGGTGACGACCAGCGAGCCGACCATGATAGTCGCCTGGTTACGGAAGGAGCGGGCCTCCTTGATCTCGCCGTTCTGCTCGGCGGAGTAGGTCGACCACTGCAGGGAGGTCCAGGCGATCGGCGCCACCAGCAGAGTGGCCAGCAAGCTGAACGGCGGGTTCAAGTTGATCCCCGCCGCCTTCACCGCGTCCACCGCGGTCTGGTAGAAGTTCGGTGCCCCACCCGAGGCGACCGCGAACGCGTTCAGCCGTGTGGCGAACTCACTGGCCGGTGTGGCGAACAGCACCACGAACATCACGGCGAAGGCCAGCAGTGTCCCGTACCACATCACATACTGGAACTTGACGTAGTTTTTGAAGCCGCTCACCAGGATCCCGGCCGAGAGCGCCGCGTTCAGAATGCTGGTCACGATGATCCCGGTGGCGGTGGTGAACCACACCCCGGCGTTCGAGAGCCCAGCGCTCCCAAGGGTGGCGCCCAGCCCCAGGAAGAGCGGCGCGAACCCGAGATAGGCGAGCAGCCAGCCGGAGAGCGCCACCCACTGCAGGATCCAGATCACGAACCCGGACATCACTGCGGTAAACCCCAGCCCGCCGCCGAGCACCCGGCTCTGAAAGACGTAGTCCCCGCCGGATCGGGGCAGAGCCGTCGAGAGCCAGACGATGCTGAAGGCGATAGGGATCTGGAATAGCATCGCCAGCAGGATCCCCCATACCAGCTTGCCGCCCGGCAGCGCGCCGGGCGCCCATAGATAGGTCCACGGGAAGATCAGCCCCATGGTGAGAATGTTGTAAACAAAGGCCGAGTACGGTGACATCACTCGTACCAGGCCGGAAGCCTTGCGTGTGAAGACCTCACGCGTGGCAGCCATCGTTGTCATTTTCCTTTCCTCCTCCTACAGAAAAATGCTCGGTCCGACTCGACGGGATGCGAATGTTTGTTTTCTGGGCACCTCCTTCCCGCTTGGTGTGCTGGGTCACCCGGACGTCAGCTGGTAGCTTTCAACGCGCCCGTCTGCCAGTGTTACAAGGAAGCCTCGTAGGACGCCTTCGCCGTATTCGCTGCCAGGGTTGACGCACAAGGTACGGCCGATCTTGATCGCCCCAGTGGATTCGTGGATATGGCCATGCAATCCAAGCATCGGTTGGTGGACCTCAATCGACCTCCGTACCGAGACGCTCCCGGCACCAAACAGAACTACCTGCCCGCCCTTGACGATCTGACTCGGCGGGTCAGTGGTCCAGTCCAGCATCGGGCAAGTGTCGAGCGTCGAATCGACCGGCGGATCGTGGAAATTGAAAATGCATCGGCTCAGGTCGGTGACCTGGGTGAGGATCTCATCAATCATCTCGCCCAGCCCTTCGTCGGAGGTCTCGCGCGGTGTCTTCCAGGGTGTCGGGGTGCTGTAGCCAACGCTGACCATGGTGTGGCGATCGTCCAGTTGGACGGCTTTGCCTTCGCAGCCGAAAATCGCCTCCGTTTCCGGCCGGTACAATGCCTCCAGCACTTCTGGGTAGTCGTCGTTGCCACCGGTTACATAACATTTAACCCCGCTACCGGCCAAGCGCGTCTCGGCCAGATCGACCCAACTCTCCAAGCGCTGGCGGGCCAGATCGACAAAGAGCTGCTCTACGGCCGCCGCATCGTCTTGAATGGTGCGAAACTCCGCTTCCTCCATCACTTTGTGGTAAAAGCCGAGGGTCCCGAGGCGTTCGAAAAGGCTGTTTAGCTCAGCCTCGCTCTCGTAGCGCTCCGTCCGCCCCTGGAGCGTCGCCCGGTAGCGGCCATTTCCCTCCTGGATTACGGGGATGGCGAGCTTGCCGAGGATGTCACCGCCCATCACCAGCACATCGGCTTCGTAGAATTTTGCCGCGTTGAGGAATTTGCGGTACGTGCGCTCTGAGCCGTGGACGTCGGTGGCGAAGAAGAGACGGGTCGGCTTTCCGGATCGCTTTGCGCCAAAGAGCGGCAAGTGGCTTCCTCTCCTATCCGGATAAGGCCCGGCCATCGGGCCCGGAGGCGGGAGGCAGGACTACATTCACGGAGCGCGACTGCAGGCCCCCACGTGCTTCCAGGCCGAGTCCGTCATCGGTCACCAGCGTATGGATCTCATCCAAGGTGGCGACCACAAAGTTCGAAACTACGCCCCATTTGCTGTGGTCAGCCACCACGATCACGGGGCCGCGGGTGTGGCGGATCATTGCCCGTGCCACCTCCGCCTCCGAGTCGATCGGGGTCGTGCAGCCGTACTTAAGGCTAATACCGTCGACCCCGATCATGGCTTTGCTGGCATAGACGCTCTGCAATGTCTCCAGGGCAAAGCGGCCGACGACGGAATTGGATGGGGAACGCAGGGAGCCACCAATGAGAATGACTTCGAACGGGGCGTCGCGTGCCTCCAGCGCAGCGGTGACGTTATTGGTGATGACGGTGATCTGCCTGAGATCTGGTCTGGCCCGCAAGGCTCGTATGACTTCGGTAGCCGTGGTGCCGCTGTTGAGGAAAAGCGTGTCCCCTTCTTCCAGCAGCGCCGCCGCGGCCAGCCCGATCCTACGTTTTTCCGCCGGGTGGACGAGCGCAGAGCTCGAGTACGGCGGCTCGGCGTCCATGCGCTGGCTCAGGATTGCGCCGCCGTGCGTGCGCTCGACGACCCCCTGCCTTTCGAGCCAATGAAGATCGCGACGAATCGTGGCCTCAGAGGCTCCCAGCAGCGCGATCAGCGCCGAGCTGCGGACGACCTGATGGACCTCGAGGTGCTCGCGAATCCGCCGGCGTCTTTCCGCAGGGATCAGCTGCTCGTTCATGTTGAACTGGACCTGCCGTGCAGGAGGATGATCGAAGTTGAGCGGTTAACCGAGGTGGACTGGAGCCATTATGAATGAAAATGATTGGTTTTGCAAGCTCTCCGCCTTCGCGCTAGAATGGGGCTCATCTTGCCCGTTCAGGAATAGGGGCAGGATCGGTGAGCCATATGCCTGACACGACCATTGGGATGGGTCCTCAGGACCCTGCCGAACGGGAGCGTTTTGAGCGGGAGGTCCAGCGAATCCTCAAGGCGGCAGAAGAGGCCTCTGTGACCCTGCGCCTGCTCGGCTCGCTCGCCTTCCAAATCCATTGCCCCCGCTTCGGATACCTCCAGGCCGAGATGGGTCGGGCCTACACCGACATCGACCTGGCGGCCTATGGCCGACAGTCGAAGCAGGTGAGCGCACTGCTCCCGACCCTTGGCTACACCGAAGACCGCGAGATCTTTGTGGTCACCGAGGGCAATCGGTCCATCTTTGAGAACTCGCTCAACGACCTGCATGTTGACGTGTTCTACGAAAAGCTCGACTTTAGCCACGTGATCCCGTGGAACGGGCGTCTGGAGGCCGACACACTGACGATCCCCCTGGCCGAGTTGCTGCTGGAGAAGATGCAGATCGTCAGGATCAACGAGAAGGACATCATCGACACCATCCTGCTATTGCTCGAACATCCCCTGGGGGAAAGTGATCGGGAGACGGTCCATCTCGGTCGCGTGGCAGAGTTGTGCAGCGAGGACTGGGGCCTCTGGCGCACCGTGACGATGAACCTGGACAAGGTCCGGCGGCTCTCGCAAAGCTATCCCCAGCTCACGGCTGAGCAGAAGCAGCACATCGTGGCTCAAGTCGACACGGCGGTGGCCAGAATTGAGTCGCAGCCCAAGAGCTTGGCCTGGCGCCTGCGCGCCCGGGTTGGCGACCGGGTCAAGTGGTATCGGGACGTGGATGAAGTGAAATAGGCTGCCCGGCGGCCTGCGGGAGCGAATCCATTGACGCAACTGGTCCGCGATCTAATGCACACAGGCTTGATCACATGTCCGGCCGATGCTCCGTTGGGGGAAGTCGCCCGGCGGCTGATGGAGGCCAGGGTCCACGCCTTAGTCGTTGTCGACAGCCGCGGCTCGCCGCAAGGGATTATCAGTGATTTCGACCTGCTCGCCGGAGAGTGGCTCTCCGACGACCCGGGCAAGTTGGACACCATGCGGCACCTGACTGCCGGTGAGCTCATGTCTTCTCCGCCGCAAACCATCGAGGCAACGGCGTCGGCAGCGGAGGCGGCCCAGCGATTGCTGCGCGATTCCATCCATCGCCTGCTGGTCATGCAGGACGATCAAGCCGTCGGAGTGATTTCGATCGGCGACTTGCTCGTGCAGTTGGCGCGCTATCCAGTGCGGCGAGAGATGGTGGCTGATGTGATGTCCCGTGGGATCGTCGTCTGTCGCGCGGGTACTCCGCTTCGAGCTGCCGCCCGTGCGATGACGGAACGGCGATCCCGGTCGGTTGTGGTGGTGGATCCCAGTGGGCAACCCCTGGGTGTAGTGACGGGTTGGGATCTGCTCGCCACTTGCGGCGAGGACTGTGGGGACCGACTGGTCGATGAGGTGATGCACCCGCCGATCACGGTGTCTCCAACGACCACGCTGGGCGAGGCCATCGATACGATGATCCGGCATCATATCCACCGGTTGGTCGTGGTCGATCCGGATCGACCGGACACGATGCCCCTCGGCGTGATCTCCACCTCCGACATCTTTACCGAGATGGCTGAGCCTGGTTCGGTCTGGCAGCGTTAAGTATTGGGCGACTTGAGCGTGCTCGACGGCTGTGACCCCAGCTCTGGCCCCTCGGTAGCCTGGTTACCGTGATCGGATCCAGTTCCTCCGACTAACACAGGAGCTTGCGAGAAGTGTCCGAACTTCCCTCCCACGCTCGGGTGGTGATCATTGGCGGCGGCGTCGTCGGCTGCAGCATCGCCTACCACCTGACCCTGATGGGCTGGGAGGATGTCGTGGTGCTTGAGCGCAGTGAGCTGACCAGCGGCTCGACCTTCCACTCCGCAGGTCTGATTGGCCAGCTGCGCAGCGATGTCAATCTCACCAAGATGATCCGCTACAGCACCGACCTGTATCGGCGCCTCAAGGACGAAACCGGACACGATCCGGGCTGGCGCGAGGTCGGAAGCCTGCGGCTGGCGTCCTCCGCCGCACGGCTCGAAGATCTCAAGCGACAGGTGGCCCTGGCGCGTTCGTTTGGTCTGCCGCTTGAGCTCATTAGCCCCAACGAAGCCTTCGAGCTCTTTCCACTGATGAGTCTCGAGGGAGTGGAAGGCGCGGTCTACCTCCCCACGGACGGCTTTATCGACCCAACTGGATTGACCATGGCCCTGGCCACCGGAGCCAAGTCCCGCGGCGCCCGCTTCCTCACCAACACCCGTGTGACTGCGATCGAGCTGCAGGACGGCCGGGTAGACCGAGTGGTGACCGAGCACGGTGCCATCCGCGCCGAGGTGGTGGTGAATGCCGCTGGCCAATGGGCAGGGGAGATCGGGATGATGGTTGGAGTTCAGCTACCGGCTATCCCGATGGCTCACCTGTACCTGATCACCCGGCCCATCGAAGGCGTCCGTTCCGACTTCCCCACCATGCGGGATCCAGACCTGCTGGTCTATTTTCGGGAGGAGGTGGGGGGCTTGATCGCCGGTGGGTACGAGCGCCACCCGGCCCCTTGGGGCTTGGACGGCATCCCTGCCGATTTCAACAACAAGCTGCTTCCACCCGACTGGGAGCGCTTTACTCCGCTGATGGAGAACGCCATCCGGCGGGTCCCCGCCTTGGAGCAGGCGGAGGTCGTGCAGCTAATCAACGGCCCGGAGGGGTTCACACCCGACGCGGAATACCTGCTCGGGCCGACCGTGGTGAAGGGCTTCTGGGTCGCGGCGGCCTTCTGCGCCCACGGCCTGGCCGGAGCAGGCGGCGTGGGCAAGGCGATGGCCGAGTGGATCATCGA
>CAYHJH010000070.1:0-7794 GCA_964356605.1 uncultured Anaerolineaceae bacterium | reverse complement strand
CAACCTGCGTGTTACCGCAATCGGAAAGGTTCCCAAGTTAACGCTTGCCCGCAAACGCGGCACGGGCCGAACGGCTTCCGCTGCGGGCCGCCGCGTGCGGCCGGTCCACTTCCAGCCGCGCGGGTTCCTGACCACCCGCATCTACCGGCGATCCGAGCTCCGCGCCGGAGATCGACTGCGTGGGCCGTGCCTGATCGAGGAGTCCACCTCGACCACCGTGATCCCTCCGGGATGGGGAGCAAAGGTGGACGGATACGGAAATCTGATCAGCGAGAGACAAGCTCGGAGCGGACGACGGCCCGCGCGCCGGACGCGCGCCGCCGATGGAAAACGGAAATCGAAGTTGAAAGTGGTGCGCCGTGTCGAAGCATAAGGACGGATCGATGCGACGAAAGGCCGACCGGATCACCATGCAAGTCATCCGCTACGCGATGGAACAGGTGGCGGATGAGATGGGGTTCACCCTCGTGCGCACCGCCCGATCCACGATCATCAAGGAGATCAAGGATATCTCCTGCGCGGTCTTCGATCGGCATGGCAACACGGTGGCACAAGCGCACCACGCGCCCATGCTGCTCACCGGTTTCGAATTGGGGATGCGCGCGCTCCGCCAGCATTACTCCGACGATGAACTCGACGAGGGAGACATCATCGGCTTCAACGATCCGTATGCCGGGGGCCAGCATGTGATGGACCTGGTGACCTTCGCTCCGGTAAAGCTTAAGGGACGGCTGGTGGGCTTCGCGGGGAGCATCGCCCACCATTCCGACATGGGAGGCGCCGCGCCGGGTGGAACGGCCGGCGGCCTCACCGAGATCTACCTCGAGGGTCTCCGCTTGCCGTTCGTCAAACTCTACAAACGCGGTCGGGAGGATTCGGAACTCTTCGGAATCCTGGCCAACAACATTCGCGTGCCCGACAAGACGTTGGGGGATATCCGCGCCCAGGCTTCGGCAGACTTCGTCGGCGCCCGAAAGGTGCAGGAGATCTTCACCAAGTATGGACCCTCGGTCATGGAGAAGTGCCTGCAGATGCTGCTGGACGGATCAGAGGCGCGAATTCGAACCGCGCTTCAGGCCATCCCCGATGGGACCTACAGCGCGGTTGATTGGATCGACGACGACGGCTTCAGCGACGAGCCGGTCAAGCTGCAGGTCAACGTCCACAAACGGGGGAATGCGGTGACGGTCGACTTTGACGGATCCTCCAAACAGGTGAAAGGGAACATCAACTGCCCGATCGCCACGGTGCACGCCGCGGTGTACTACGCCCTGATCGCGGTGATCGACCCGCACGTTCCGCCAAACTCCGGCTGCTATCGGCCGTTCACGATCCACGCCGAAGAAGGTTCGATCGTCAATCCGAGGATGCCGGCGGCGGTGGGAGCGCGCACGAACACGTCGCAGAAGATCACCGAAGCCATGCTGCTCGCGCTTTCCCAAGCCGTTCCGGATCGCGTCATGGCCGGAAGCCACGGGCAGATTACGAACTGCGGATTCTCGGGATACCACCCAGTATCTGGCAAGCGCTTCGTCTACATCGACATCCAGGGCGGCGGGGCGGGAGCGCGCCCGACCAAGGACGGCCGCGATGGGCAGGATTCTCACCTGGCGCGGTTCAGGAACACACCGGTGGAAGCCGTCGAGCTGGAGTACCCCGTCCGAGTCGAGCGGTATGAGCTCATTCCGGATTCGGGCGGCGCAGGGAAGTACCGCGGCGCCCTCGGACTTCGCCGGGACATCCGCGTCCTGCAGGATGACGTCACCTGGGCGCGCTATGGAGACCGCCAGCGGTTCGCGCCGTTCGGTTTGTTTGGCGGAAAGCAGGGGGCGCCGGGTCTGTTTGTCCTCAATCCCGGGACTCCGGGCGAGCGAGTTATGAAATCGAAGGGCCTCGATCGGCTCCAGGCAGGCGATGTCGTGTCACTGCGCCTGCCGGGGGCCGGGGGTTACGGGGATCCTGGGGAACGAGACCCTAGCCTGGTGCTGAAAGACGTGCGGGATGGAAAGGTGACTCCGGAGAGAGCGCGGCAGGACTACGGCATGAAGCTACCCGACGAAGAGTCAGGCGTTCGCGTGGTCCAGAGCACGAAGTGACGGTGACGATGACTAACTCGGTCCTGGCTGAGCTCGAATGGGAGCCGGGAACCGGCGCCCTGACTTTCAAGGAGGTGCGGTATTTGCTTGTCCGCCCGGAGACCCTCGCGCAATTCCAGCGAGCGGTGGAGGCAGAGGTGGGCGCCGACCGCACCGGAGAGCTGCTGTATTCCGGTGGTTTCGCGGGTGGCCAGCTCTCGGGTCGGAAGTACAAGGAGGCCCTCGGGTTGAGCGATCGGGAAGCGGTCGAGTTCATGTGCCGGATGGGGGGCGAGCTGGGATGGGGACAGATGCGCCTGGTTCGGTGGGACACAGAAGCGCAATGGCTCGAGGTCGAGGTGGCGAATTCGCCCTTTGCCGGTGCTTATGGAGGGCAAACGCACTCCGGCGTGTGCCACTTGCTGCGAGGGGTTCTCGGAGGGTTGGGTGCCACCGTCTTCGGAACACCGGTCGAAGCGGATGAGGTGCGCTGCCGAGCCGCCGGCGATTCGGTCTGCCATATTGTCGTGCGAAAGAAATGAACAAGTGAACAGACCTGAGTACGTGCACTGGCACTCTGTGAACGGCGTAGGCAGGCTCACGCTTGACCGCCCGCCCATCAACATCCTGAGCATCGCTATGCTGAGGGAGATCCTCGCGATGCTTACGGAAGCCGCCGCAGATGAATCGCTGAAAGCTCTGGTGCTGAGCGCGGAGGGAAAGATGTTCTCCGCGGGGGTCGACGTGGCGGATCACACCGCAGAGAAAGTTGCGGAGATGATCCCGCTCTTCGATCAAGTCTGCGTGTCGCTGGCCGGATTCCCTGCACCGACCGTCGCAGTGGTCCAGGGGAGCGCGCTGGGTGGTGGTTTCGAGCTAGTCTCCTGCTGCGATTTGGTCGTCGCGTCCGAGGACGCCCACTTTGGGCAGCCGGAGATCAAGCTGGGCGTCATCCCTCCGATCGCCGCCCTGCGTTTGCCCCGGCACATCGGAGCGCGGCGGGCTGCGGAGATCCTGCTGACCGGGGAGCCCCTGGATGCAGTTGAGGCGGTTCGGGTCGGACTGATCAACCGCGCCGTCCCCGCCAGCCAATTAGAGGCGACCGTCGAAATCGTCATCAGTACTCTGACCGGTCTGAGCGCGGCGGCGCTGCGCGCCTGCAAGCGCGCCATGCGGCTAGGTGTGGATGAGTGGGTCGGCCTGGAAGCCGTGGAGAGGCTGTACCTGGAGGAGCTGATGGCCACCCAGGATGCCCAGGAGGGGCTGGCGGCCTTCTTGGAGAAGCGGCCGCCGGTATGGACGGACCGATGAGAGCAGCTGTATTCCTCGGCTCCGGGCAACCGCTCGCGCTCCAAGAAGTACCCACCCCGCAACCGGGCCCGGAGCAAATCCTGGTCAAGGTCGCGGCCTGCGGCGTGTGCCATACCGACTTGCATTACCTGGACCATGGGGTTCCGACGTTCAAGAAACCCCCGCTGATCCTGGGTCATGAGATTTCGGGGACCGTCGCGGCGGCGGGAGAGTCGGCCGACGGCTGGCAGGAGGGCGATCGGGTGCTGCTGCCGGCGGTGTACGGATGCGGGTATTGTCGGATGTGCCGGGAAGGACGCGAGAACATCTGCGAGAACATGGTCATGTTTGGCAATCATGTCGACGGCGGCTACGCCGAGTATGTGCTCGCGCCGGCGAAAGACGCGATCCCATTGCCCGAGGAGATTCCGCTGATTGAAGGGGCGATCATCGCCGATGCCACCACCACTCCCTACCACGCAGTGGTCCGTCGCGGGCGCGTGCAGCCGGGCGATGCGGTGGCCGTCTTCGGATGCGGCGGGATTGGGCTGAACCTGGTTCAGATCGCCGTCGCCGTGGGGGCTCAAGTGATCGCGGTGGACCTGCTCGATCACAAGTTGGAAATGGCCCGAACCCTCGGCGCGGCGGCGCTCCTGAACCCGAAAACCGTTGACCGCGTCGATAAGGAGGTGCGCCGGCTCACCGCGGGCGGTGTCGACGTCGCGTTTGAGGCCATTGGGAATCCCGCCACCCAGGAACAGGCGCTGGCTTCGGTACGGACCGGCGGGCGCCTTGTCCTCGTGGGTTACGCGTCGAAGCCCATGGCGTTGGACGGTGGTCGAGTGATGTTTCGTGAGGTCGAGGTCCTCGGCTCGCTGGGTTGCCGGGCTGTGGACTACCCGCGCGTGATTGAGATGGCGAAGCTGGGGCGAATACGCGTGGCTGAGCTGGTCACGGCGCGATTTCCGCTTGGGGAGATCGAGGCTGCAATGGACAGCCTGCGGCGCGGCGAGGGGATCCGATCGGTGGTGATACCGTGATGGTGATTGACGCCCATGTGCACGTCTCGCGGTCCGAACACGAGCATCCGTGGGTGCTGGAGTTCATGCAGGACCAGTTCGAGGGGGATTTGATAGCGATGATCGATCGGGTGCTGACGCCCGACGCGATCCGGCCGTTCCTGCAAGAACACGACATCGACTGGGCGGTGGCCCTGGCCGAGGTCTGCCCGATCACCACAGGCGTAGCCACCAACGAGTTCGTCGCGCAGCTGTGTGCGCAAGCGAATGCACTTCCAGATCCGTCGGCTGGGCCACGTGGGCGGCTGATCCCCTTCGCCAGCATCAACCCCTTCGTCGTGAACGACCTGGGCGCAGAGCTGGAGAGGTTGGTGAGAGAGCTGGGGTTCCGCGGCTTCAAGGTGTACCCCGTTTACCAGCACCACTACGTGAACGACACGCGCATGTACCCGCTCTACTCGAAAGCGCAGGAGTTGGGTGTGCCGATGCTGGTCCATACCGGCTCGTCGGCGTTCAAGGGAGCCCGGATCAAGTACGGCGATCCGTTGCACTTAGACGACGTGGCCATCGATTTCCCCGATCTGATGATCCTCATGGCCCACTCCGGCAGACCGTTCTGGTATAGCCAGGCCTTCTGGATGGCACGGCGGCATGAGAACGTCTACCTCGAGATCTCCGGTCTGCCCGGCAGAAAGCTGCTGGAATACTTCCCGGATCTGGAGAAGGTGGCCGACAAGGTCGTCTACGGATCCGATTGGCCGGGCAACCCCTACATCCGCCGAAACGTCGAGGCCATCTGCTCGCTGCCACTGAAAGAAACGACCAAGGAAAAGATCCTCTGGCGCAACGCAGCCCAGATTCTCGGCGTCGAGGTGCGGTCATGAAAGAATTCCTCTCAGGGAATGAGGCGATCGCCCGCGGCGCGTGGGAGGCCGGCGTGAAATTCGCGGCGGGCTACCCTGGCACGCCGAGCACGGAGATCCTCGAGACGTTAGCCCGCTACCCGGAGGTCGACGCGCAGTGGTCGGCCAATGAAAAGGTAGCCTTCGAGGAAGGGATGGGCGCGGCCATCGGTGGGCTGCGTGTGCTCGTGACGATGAAGATGGTGGGACTGAACGTCGCCGCCGATCCCTTCATGGTCTTCCCCTACGCGGGCACCAATGGCGGCTTTGTTGTGGTGTCGGCGGACGACCCGGGGATGCACTCCTCCCAAAACGAGCAGGACAACCGCTACCTGGCGCGGATGGCCAAAGTGCCGGTGATTGAGCCCTCCGACGCGCAGGAGTGTAAGGACTTCATCCGGTACGGTCTGGACTTGTCCGAGGAATTCTCAACACCGGTGATGATGCGAACAACGACGCGCCTGGCCCACCACAAAGGGTTGGTGGAGCTCGGGGAGCGGATCCAACGGCAGCAGGCCGCGTTCCAGCCGGACCCACGCCGCTACTCCGTCCCCATCTATCGGCGCCTGCGGCGACCGGAGGTCGAGCAGAAGATTGAGACACTCGGCGAATTCGCCGAGACATGCCCGCTCAACCGGGTTGAATGGCGATCTGGAACCGCAGGCGCCGCACCGAAGCAGGGCTCGATCGGCGTCGTCACCTGCGGGATCGCCTACCAATACGTGCGCGAGGTGCTGCCAGAGGCCTCGATCTTCCGACTTGGCATGACGCACCCTCTACCATCGCGCGCCCTATTGGAGTTCTCCCAGGCCCACGAGACGATATACGTTGTCGAGGAGGGCGAACCATTCATCGAAGAACAGCTCGCCGCGTTTGGTGCACGCAACCTCGTCGGCAAGGACGTCTTCGGCGTGATCGGCGACTACACCCCCGAGAGAATCGCGGTCGGTGTTGGAAAGAGCTTCCCTGCCCCGGCCGATCTTGGGCGGGAGATCAACGTGCTCCCGCGACCGCCCATGTTCTGCATCGGATGCGGCCACCGGACCGTCTTCGACGTTCTGAGGCAGCTCAAGGTAACGGTCGCCGGGGACATCGGCTGCTACACGATGGGCGCCCTCCCTCCCTATGAAGCCTCCCACACCACATTTTGCATGGGCGCCAGCATCGGGACCGCGTTCGGGCTGGAGCGCGCCGGACATGAGCGGACCGTGGCGGTGATCGGCGATTCGACATTCATCCATGCGGGCATCCCTTCGCTCATCGATGCCGTCTACAACGGCAGCTCCCTCACGCTGGTGATCCTGGACAACTCCACGACGGGGATGACCGGCGGGCAGCCGCACCCATCGGCTGGCAAGACGCTGAAGGGAAAACCTGCGCCCAAGTTGGACCTGGAGGCCATTGTCCGGGCGGCGGGTGTACGTCAAGTGGAAATTGTGGATACGTGGCAGCGCAAGCAGGTGGGCCGCGCGCTACGGGCCGGGCTTGCTCACGATGGACCGGCAGTAGTGATCGCCCGTGGTCCGTGCGTGCGCTTGCCCGAGATGCGCCTGGAAGAGCGTGGAGCCTTCCCCTACTTCGTGGACGAGACTCTGTGCACCCAGTGCGAAGCGTGCTTCAAGGTCTGGTGTCCCGCCATCACTCGCACGGCGCAAGGCTTTCCGACCATCGATGCCTTGGAGTGCACTGCCTGCACCGTATGCGTACAGGTGTGCCCGGCGGATGCCATTCTCCCTATGGAATATCGGAGCGACCGTGCACGCGTGGCTGCGGGTGCCGAGTCGGGTGGCGTGGAGGGATAAGGACGTGGGTCAGACTACCAGCCTGATTTTCGCTGGAGTGGGGGGACAGGGCGTGTTGCTGATCGCCGAGCTCACCGCCCGCGCCGCGATCCGGGCGGGATACGACGCCAAGCAAACCGAGGTGCACGGGGTGTCCCAGCGCGGCGGCGGCGTCGAGAGCCATGTCCGGTTCGGCCGGACGGTGCACTCCCCACTGGTCATGCCCGGCCAGGCCGATGTGGTCATTGGATTGGAGAAGTTGGAGGCGCTCCGATTCGCACACTACGTGCAGGCGAGAGGCGAATCAACCCATGCGGGTGACCGCCTCTGGCACGGCGTCCTGCTGGTCAACGACCATGAGATCGTTCCTGCTTCGGTGGCAGGAGCCGAAGAGAAGTACCCGCATCAGGCGCTTGAGTTCTTGCGGGAGAAAGGCTATCACGTCATCGCGCTGCCGGCCTCCCAGCGGGCGAGGGATCTGGGGGATGGGCGCATGGCGAACGTGATCCTGCTCGGCGCGCTATCGCAGATGCTCGAGCTTTCCTTCGAGGTGTGGCTCGAGACGCTGCGGGATCGACTGGCCGAGAAGTACCGCGAGGCCAACCTCCGGGCGTTTGAGATTGGCAGGGAGCTGCTATCGCTGCCGGAGGCTATTGCGTCGGCCCGCGCATGATGGCGAGGAGTGGCACTCAACCCTGCGCAACGCGGGCGCACGACTTCAGCCCAT
>CAYHJH010000069.1:0-7837 GCA_964356605.1 uncultured Anaerolineaceae bacterium | reverse complement strand
GAGAGCCGTGCTGGCGCCGCTCGCCTCACGATCTGAAGGAGCAGTCGCGGCGCGTGGATTTGCCTGGGGAGCTGCCGCAAATTAATTAAACCTGGGGCGAGGTACGCCCTATTCGCCCGCTGGCCATCGCGATCGCGGCCAGGCTCTTGGCGTCCTGCAGGCCACCGGTCTCGAGCAGTTCTTCCAGGTCGCTAACGGTCAGCTTTTCCACCTGTATATCCTCGTCCGTGTCCCTGGGGGATGGATCCGGGCGGAGATCCGTGGCTAGGAAGACATTCAGGTATTCCGTCGAATAACCTGGTGCCAGGTAGAACCCTCCCAGGTGCTCCAACCCTCCGGGAGACATTCCGATCTCCTCCCGACACTCTCGCGCGGCGCAATGCTCAGGGGTTTCACCGCTTTCCAAGGTTCCAGCCGGTAGTTCCAGCAACTCGCCGCCACTGGCATGCCGGTACTGACGCACGAACCAAACTCGCCCTCGTTCGTCGATTGGGATGAGTGCGACGGCGCCCGGGTGGACTACCAGATCCAGCTTGGATTGGCGCCCATCGGGCAGCTCGATCTGATCTCTCCGCACATCGAAGACTTTCCCCTCGAATATGGACTCGGAAGCGATCACTTGGTATCCCATGGCATCCACCCAATGAAATCGGGGCGGCCATTTCGGCCGCCCCGTCGGCTGTTGCAGATTATTTCTCGACTACGGGATCACAAGCTCCAGGCCGGGGAAGATCAGGGCTGGGTTCGCCAGGTTGTTGGCGTCGATGATCGCTTGTGGATCCACGCCGTAGATGCGGGCGATCTGCCAGATCCATTCGCCCGGCTTGACCACGTGGATGGTGCCGCCTGGCAATCTAGTTCCGGGCAGCGGGGTCGCGACCGCGCCAGTGCTCGGCGGGATCTTGAGCACGAGACCAGGCACAAGTTGGGTGTTGGAGGTCAGGCCGTTTAGGTCTACGATCGCCTGAGGGTCGACCCCGAAGTTCTCGGCGATCTGGAAGAGCCAGTCGCCAGGTTTGACGGTGTATTCGACGAACTCAGCCGCGGTCTCGGTCGTTGAGCTCGTGGTTATAGGAGTCGGTGTGGCGGTCGTAGGCACGGACGTGGGAACGGGAGTGGCCTCCGCCCCGGACCCACCTGCCTCGCCGGTCTGAGTGAGCAACGCCGAGCGGACGGCTTGCAGGGTGGCATTCGTGCTGTCCTGAGGGTCGACCACCTCTTCGCCCGGGGGCGGAGTGGAGGCAGAGCGGGTACAAGCGGTTACCAGCGCCAAAAGTGCGGCGGTGGCCAGGTATCGGGTGATAGTCATCTATTCCTCCTGAGAGGGTTCCTCCGGCCGGTCTCGTCGGAACGGCCGGGCATCCTAGCACAAGCCCTTAGACCGTGCAAGCGGACGGCGTGGAGGCTGCAAGAGGCGTGCCAGGGGACAGTTCTAGGGTCGGTAATTGCTCTCCGTGGCTCAAGGCAAAGCCAAGCCCGGTAGGCGCTCGAATGGATGCATAGAGACTCAGCTTTAGGGCGACCCAGGGGCGACAGAACGAAACCGGCCGCCATCAAGGCGGCCAGTTGGAATTCAGTCTACCCAATTGTTAGTTCGCTTCGCCCTGCTTAAGCCGGGGGCGAAACTTGTACCCATAGACCAGCATGCCGCGCTCACCATCTGCCCGCAGCTTACGAGTGACCATTTCTACCGGCATCCCGATCTCAACCGACCGATCGTCCAGATCAGTCAATTGGGCAGTGACGAGCGGTCCCTCTTCCAGCCGTACGATGGCAACCGGGTACGGGACGTTATCCGTGTGTCCGGCAGGGGCCTGGTACACGGTGGTATGGGAGTACACCTCCCCACGACCGCTGAATTGATATAGTTGCCGAGCTTCCTCTCCACAATCCGGGCAGATGTCCCTGGGTGGGAATATCTTAACTTCGCAGTTCGGGCACACCTCGCCGACCAGCGCATAACGCTGTTGTCGGAGTCTCCAGTGGCGAGAAGTTTCCATGCTGAGAATCTATCCAGGGGCGCCTATCAGAAACTATCAGATCTCGTTCGAGATCCGGCGCAACACATGGGTGGCCGCGGTCGCCCCGGCCCCTCCGAGGCATTGGACCAGTGCAATGGCGGCCTCCGGCACTTGATTCATCCCGGCGCGCCCCTGCAATTGGCTAATGGCTTCCGCGAGCTGATAGACACCGGTGGCCGCGCCGGGCTCGCCGCGCGCCTTGGATCCGCCGAAGGTGCAGATCGGGATGCGGCCGTTCAACCCGATCTCGCCGTCTTTGGCCAATTTCCACCCAGCTCCGCGCTCTGCGAAACCGGCGGCCTCGAGCGACAGAGCCGCGAAGATGGAGAATCGGTCGTGCAATTCAAATAGGTCCACTTGCTCGGTTTGCAATTCAGATTGCATCAAGGCACTTCGGGCGCTGGCGGCCGCGGCCGCGAGGGTGAGCGGATCGGGCTGGTCATGAACCGCGAAGGCCGCGGTCGCAGCTGCCGAGCCGACGATCTCGACCCGCGGATGTGAGTTGTCCTGGGGAAGGATCTCCCCCCGCGCGAGCACCAGGGCCGCCGCGCCGTCGGCCATGGGTGCAGCGTCGTAGGTGTTGAGCGGTTCGCTGACCATCGGGGCATTGGCGTACTGATCCAAGCTGATCGCCTTGCGAAACATCGCGTTGGGATTCGACACGCCGTTCTGGTGCGCAGTCAGGCTGAAGCCCGCCAGCGCGTCGTCAGGGGCAGCGTGCTCGTATAGATAGCGGCGCATCAGCAGCGCCGCCTGCGCACCGGCAGTCACTCCTTGGATCGCTTCGTAGTCGGCGTCGCTGGCGGTTGCCAATGCCGCCTCGACCTGACGGCTGTCCTTGTCAGTCACTTTCTCCACACCCAGGACCAGCGCCACCTCGATTGCTCCCGATGCGAGCGCCAGATAGGCTTGGCGAGCGGCGATCCCGCCAGAAGCGCCGGCCGACTCAATCGTCGTGGCTTCGGCGCCGCGCAACCCGGAATAGTCGGCCAGCAGCGCGCCCAGATGCGATTGTCCGGACAGCGCGGGCGCCAGCATGTTGGCTACGTACAGGGCCTGCGGCCGCAGTCCGCCCGCATCTGCGATGGCAGCGCTGATGGCGTCCAACGCCAGATTCCGCAGTGAAATTTCCCAATGCTCGCCGACAGGCGTCATCCCAATGCCGGCGATCAGGATCTGGGGTTTTCCATTCGGCTTCATTGGTTGGGCTGAACCTCGGCGCGAAAGGCGATCGCTGGGACCGTCTATTTCAGGACCAACTTGCCACGCAGCCGGGCGTAGGTCGCGTAATCGATCTCGGTTCGCCGACGAACGTAACTCAGGGTGTCGGTAGCCGCGGACCGCCGCGCACTAAGCAACTCTGTGGCTTGAAGACTGAAGGCATCCGAGCCGGCCCCTGAACCATACGAAACCATAAGGATCCGGTCGCCCGGCTCGGCGACATCGAGTATGGCAGTCAACCCCACCATGGCTGATCCCGCGTAGGTGTTACCGATGTCCGGCACCAGCAGGCCGGCGGCAATCTGCTCCTCGTTGAAGCCCAGTTCCGTGGCCACCCGCACTGGGAACTTGGTGTTGGGCTGATGGAAGACCGCATAGCGGAAATCACCCGCGGTGGTCCCGGTTGCTTCCATTAGAGATTCGGCCGCGGTCATGATGTGTTTGAAATAGGCCGGCTCGCCGGTGAATCGTTCCCCATGTTCGGGGTAGGTTTCATTGGCGCGGCGCCAGAAGTCGGGCGTGTCGGTCGTGAAGGAATAGGAGCCTTCGATGGTGCACAGCGCAGCCGTGGCGGGGCCTAAGAGAAAGGCTGCTCCGCCAGCACCGGCGGTGTATTCCAGCGCGTCGCCTGGCCGTCCCTGGGCGGTATCCATGCCGATCGCCAGGGCGTAGTCGGCCATCCCGGAGCCGACGAAACCGATGGCGGCCTGGATCGCCTCTGTGCCGGCCTTGCAGGCGAACTCCCAGTCGGCAGCCTGAGTGTGAGGCGTGGCGCCAATGGCTTCGGCCACTACGGTCGAAGTTGGCTTGACCGCGTAGGGATGAGACTCCGATCCGACCCAGACGGCCCGGATCTCGGTGGGGCTGATCGCGGCGCGGGCCAAGGCGTTGCGTGCGGCCTCGATCGACATGGTAATGACGTCCTCGTCCAATCCGGCAACGGCCTTCTCCTTGATGGGGAGGCCGCCTTTGCCACCGGTCCAGATTCGCGCGACTTCGCTGGCCGGTAGCCGGTACTGCGGGATGTAGGCGCCGTAGCCGGCAAATCCCACGGGCCGGTACGGTTTCATCAAGTGGTTATCCGGCATCGTATTCACTCTCAAGTATAGTCAATCGCGGTTCAAGTGATCCAAGAGCTCTTGGGCGCGTTCGAGTCCCACCTCGCCGTCTTGAACCATCAAGCGGGCGATGCGCTCGATCTGCGAGCCGCTGGCGCCGGCCGCCATCGCCAGTTGACGTGCGTGCAGTCCCATGTGCCCGCGCTGAATTCCCTCAGTGGCCAGGGCACGTAACGCCGCCAGGTTCTGAGCGAGCCCGACGGAGGCGACCACTTCCGACAGCTGCTGAGCCGTCTCGACTTGCATGAGCCTCAGGCACGCCTTGGCAGCCGGATGGGCGCGGGTCGCCCCGCCCACAGTCCCGACCGCCATCGGCAGCTCCAGCTCACCGCCAAGCCAACCTTTGTCGTCAACCCACCAGCGAGTCAGTGGCGCGTAGCGGCCGGACCGGGAGGCGTAGGCGTGTGCCCCGGCCTCCACTGCCCGCCAGTCGTTGCCGGTGGCGATCAGCACGGCATCGATGCCGTTCATGATGCCTTTGTTGTGGGTTGCCGCTCGGTATGCATCCGCGGCCGCGAAGGCCCAAGCCTCTACAATGCCGTCTCGGACCTGTGGGCCGGCGAACTGTTCGAAACTCAGCGTCTCCGGCTGAATCTTGCAGGAGGCTCTCACCAGTCTGCGATCGGCCAGGTTCGATAGGATGCGCAAGTGGGCCCTGCCACCGGTGATCGCTTCGGTCAGCGGAGCGACGCTCTCCAACACCGTGTTGATCGTGTTGGCGCCCATCGAGTCGACGGTGTCATAAATGAGATGGACCACCAACATTGGCGACACCGGCGCATTCTCGAGGCGGCGCAGCTCTACTCCGCGCGCGCCTCCGCCGAGTTCAACCATTCGGGCACTGGCCGCGTTGGCCGTACTTAGAATCTCGCTCTCTGCCGCCAGCAGCGCGGACTCTGCGGCTGCCAGGTCCGTTAGATCCAATAGCTGAATCTGGCCGATCATGTGGGAAGGGTCGGCCTTTGCTTGAAATCCGCCCGAGTCCCGGACCAGTTTGGCCATATGGGAGGCGCCGGCCACGACCGAAGGTTCCTCGATGGCCATGGGGACCAGAACTTCCCTCTCGTTGACCAGAAAATTTGCCGCGATTCCCAGGGGCAGCCCAAACACGCCGACCACATTTTCAATCATGGCGTCAGCCTGATTGGGGGTGAGTCCGCCAGGTCCGAAAAGGGCCGAGAGGTCGAGGCCGGTTTGCTTGGTCAGGAGCGCGCGCCGCTGTTCGAGGTCCAGGTCGTAGAAGCCCGTGAGTCGTGAACTGAAGTCCGACGTCCCAGTCTCGGATTGTCGTTCGCTCACTTGGAATCGCTCACGCTGATGGCAAAGGGTGGCCCGTCAATCGAAGTGGTTTCCATCCGGTTATATGGGTGGCAGGCTGGCAAAAACTATCAGGCCCAGCCAAGGATGTCATCCGCGTGGCGCCGACTCCGCCAGGCGGGTGGCGCTGGCATTTTGAAAACAAGCAGACGACCCGGAGGTCGTCTGCTTGTTGTTCGGCCGCGTTTCTAGCGCTTGAGATACTGGGTCTGCAGCATCAGATCCAGCCAGATGAAGGCCAGGCTGCCGAATCCCACCAACAGCAGCAGTGGCAAATCCCCCTTGAAAAGGAAGTTTGTCCAGAACCGATTCCAGTCCGAACGGAAGACGAGGATCGTGCCAATCGTGCCGACCACGCCAAAGCCAATGGAAAGGACCCAAACGATGATGCGCCGTGTTGTCATATCCTCTTCCGGATTTTCTCGGGGGGAATTCTAAATTGGCTTTGCGGAAGGGTCAAGCAGGGCAGGTCCTTCGACGGCGGTCCGCTCAGGGCAGGCTCGGGGCTTTCGGTAGTGTCGTTTCGTCGCTGAGCAATCCGCGCTGTGAGAACCCAACTCGGAAAACAAAAGCTCCCCCTAAGCACTGGAGGAGCCCGGTCTTGCGGCGGAGCACATCCGCTCCGGTTTGGGGGAGCTAATTCCGAGTGATCGCTGCTGTAATTGCGAAGGTGATTGCCGGGGTCATCGGTTCAATTCTCCATGAAGCAGGCGCCAACGGTAGCACGCAGCTCGCTGGCGGAGAAGGGTTTGGATATGAAGCCGGACGCTCCAGCTTCCTTGGCGCTTTCCTGAACTTCTGGCTCGGAGTGGGCGCTGATCATCACGACTGGAATGTTTGCCCAATCCGGTGTCGCTCGCAGGCGGCGGATCAGCGTAATGCCGTCGATGTCGGGCATCATCAGATCGGTCAGGATGAGGTCCGGGGTGGTTTCATTGAGCAGCCCGAAGGCTTCGCGCGGATCGTACGCCTGGTATACCTGATATCCCTGGTTCTCCAGGATGACCGTGACCACGTCGCAGAAGCCGCGCTCATCGTCAATCACCAGGACCGATCGAGGAGGGGTGTCAATTAGATTGCTGCCCGTTTTCATGCTCTCAATCCTCACTCAGAATTGCAAACATTGTAGCTGACCGAACTTTCGTGGACCTTAGGGGCCGGCCTTTAGGGCTATCAAAACCCTTACAGTTAGGCGGAAGACCTAGCGGCCGAGGAATTGGTCCAGTGTGTCGCGGGGACGGAAGCGGCGCATGTAGCCAGCCGTGTGCTCTGGAGTGAAGGCCCTCGGCTCCGGGACGAAGCGGTTCAAGGAGTTTACCCTGGTCACATTAGGAACTGCCAGCAGCTCGAGCAAGCTGCGGGTCACCGGTGGAGCGGGCAGCAGGAGCTCCATTGCACGCACGATCAGCCGGAGCAGCGGGGTAGGGAAGGGGATGAATTTCCGGTGTGCGCCGATGGCCTGCAAGGTCCGGCGCTCGATCTCTTCCAGAGTCAGGACCTCCGGCCCTCCCAGGTCGTACTCTTTTCCGACCGTGGATGGATCCGTGAGGGCCTTCAACAGGCTGGTGACCAGGTCTTCGACCCAGATCGGTTCAAACTTGGAGTCTTCGTCACCCACAATGGGATAGATGAAGGGTGAGATGGGAACCAGGCGGGCGAAGGTGTTGGCGAATTCGTCCTCCGGCCCCCACACGACGGAGGGCCGGAAGGAGGTCCACTCCAGCCCGGATTTGGCCACGTAGGCCTGCGCCCGTCCCTTGGAAGCCAGGAAGCGGTAGGGTAGCTCGGGGTCGGCTCCCAATTGGGACAGGTGGATGAAGCGGGGGACGCCGGCCGCTTTGGCCGCGTCGACGAGGTTGACCGTACCGTGGAAATTGGTTTCTTCGTAGCGCTGCCCGCCCTTCTCAATTGCGATAGCCACGGTGTGGAATACCGCCCGCACGTCCTGCAACGCCTTGGGCAGGCTGGCCGGATCGGTGACGTCGCCGACAACGGTCTCTAGCTCGAGGTCCCGCAGACGGCCTTCGCGTTCGACCCTTTCCCGATTCCGGATCAGGGTCCGCACGCGCTCCCCAGCTGCCACCAACCGCCGCACTAGGTGACTGCCGATGTATCCGGCGCCACCGGTCACCAGAATCATCGCCAATTGCTCCGGCTCAG
>CAYHJH010000068.1:2451-7845 GCA_964356605.1 uncultured Anaerolineaceae bacterium | reverse complement strand
TCGTGCGCGTTTGAGTCCGACCGCACGAGCGGATGCAGCGTATCCACCGAGGAGAAGTAACCGGCCACATTACTCCCCAGGCCTCTTGAATAGAGGACATAGACATGCGAGTCGCCGTCAATCCCCGGGATGGGTTCACTGCCGAAGTAGCTGCGAGTGGTCGGGTAAATGCGATCCTCAAACGTCGCGGCCAACCTCTCCAGGTCGCCTCTGTCGTATGCGGCACCGTCCTCGACCCAGAAGTAGGCATGATCGGTGACATGGCGCAAGGTGGCAGGCATTTGAGACTGCTCATCCGTGTCGGAGTCAGTGACCCAGAATGACTGCTTGGCGCCAAGTTGCAGCGGAGCGGCAGGTGTCGCAATCACATCCGGCACGTCTTGAGTCAGCCCGGCCAAGCGTCTGGCGAGATCCTCAGGATCCGCGAACGGGACGATGGCCGCCCTGAGCGTTGCGAGGGTTTCATCACCGACCGTGGGAGTTGCCACAATCTCAGTCGAGGCCGAGGTCGGGCTGGAAACGGCCGTGGGCGTTCCAGATGGAGGAGTGGAGCTGGGAAGCAGCTGCGGCAGGCGGCAGCCGATATTGGCGACAAGCAAGAGTGTGAGGAAGAGGGCGGCGCGGCGCACGGGTGAGCTCCCGAAAACAGGGGCAGATTCTACACCAGGCGCTTTCCCGAGCCCCTGGGCCGCGACTGCGCGCCCAGAGAGTCCACTATCCGTGAGCGACAGCCGAGTGGGCAGAAAGGTGCCGAATTGATCTGGAGCTTCTGGTGTCAGTACGGCCAGAAGATGGGCAGCACCGCCAGGACCACAACCAGGACGACCAGGGTCATGGGCAGGCCGACCTTGAGGAAGTCACTGAAGCGGTAGCCGCCAGGGCCGGTGACCAGACTGTTGGCGGGGTGGGCGACCGGGCTGAGGAAACACGTGGAGGAGGCGATGGCTACCGCCATGGTGATCGAGTGTGCGGAGATGCCCAGCTCGCCGGCGGTGCTGATCGCAATCGGCGCCATCAGCACGGCAACCGCCGCGGTGGGTAACACTTGTGAACTTAGTACAGTGAGAAGGAACACGCCGGCCACCACCGCAACTGTCCCGAGCCCCCCGACCAGGCCCACCATCCGGCCGGCGAGGAACTCCGCAGTCCCGGTTTGCTGCATGGCGATCCCAAGCGGCAGCATCCCGGCGATCAGAAACACGGCCCGCCATTCAATATCGCGATAGGCCTCATCCATCGTAAGGCAGCCGGCCAGCACCATCACGGTTGCACCAACGACCGCCGCGATCGCGATCGAAACCCAACCCAGGATCACTGGCGTAACCACCGCCAGCATCACCACTGCCGCGATGGGCGCCTTGCCCAGCCGCGGGGGCTCCTGGGCCGCCTCCGTGAGGACCAGAAAGTCGGGCTCTCCTCCGAGTATCTTGAGCTTCTCCCGCGATCCGTACAACAGCAGCGCGTCTCCAAATCGCAGTGGGATATCGCGCAAATCTGCGCGATAGGATGTACCGCCCCTCCAGATAGCCAGCACGCTCAGCCCGTATTTCTCCCGAAAGTGCAAGTCACGCAAGGTCTTCCCGTCATGCGTGGATTGGGGTGAGAGCACCACTCCTGCCAGCCCGACCAGGTCCGATTCCAACTGGGTCAGGTCCACCGGCGTGTCGCGGTCCACGACCAGTTCCCGCAGCCCGCGCAATATTTCCAGGTCCTCCGTCTGGCCTTCCACCAGCAGCTTGTCCCCGGCTTCCAAGTGCTCTTCGGGATGGGGCGCCAGATGGGTCTTCCCGTTGCGGGTGATGCCCAAGACCGAAAGCCCGAACGCGTCTCCGAGCCGGCTCTCGGCCAGGCTTCGACCCGCTAAATTGGACTGCAGTGAAATGGCCAGCGTCAACAGGTTATCCTGGATTTGGTACTTCTCTTCCACTTTGGCCGGCGTCAGGGGACGGACGGTCTCGAAGTCAGGAACCCCACTGAGGAAGTCAAGCTGAACACGGGAGGCGTGAATCAGGAGCGCATCGCTCGGTTGCAGCGGTCTCTCTTGTAAGTCGGATCGTGGGAGCTGTCCGTCGTGCCAGATGGCCAGGATATTGACGCCGAATTGGTTGCGGAACCCGATCTGCGCTAGGGTCTGCCCAACCAGGGACGAGCCCGGCACGATCCTGACTTCGGCAAACTCGGCTTCCCCCGATACGAGCTCATTCAGGTCTGCCTGGGCGTCTTCCAGCTTCAGGCTGTCCAGCGCCTGCAGCTGCGCCAACCGGTCCAGTTGCCCTTCCACTATGAGCTGATCGCTGCCTAGCAGCGTGGTGCTGGGGCCGGGCGCCAGTCGCCGATCGCGAGGCCGGACGATGGCCAAAACGTTCAGCCCTAGCGCGGCGCCCAGCCGGCTGGCGGCCAGTGTCTGGCCCGCCAGCGGTGAGTTATCCGGCATACGCACGATCGTGATGCGCTCCTGAAATGCGAATATCTGCCCCAGATCCATGCGCGCCACTTCCTTGGTGATATCCCGCTCGGGCAGCAGGTGACGGCCGACCAGCACCATGAAAGCAACACCCGACAGCAGCGCTGCCACGCCTACCGGGGTGTAGTCAAAGAACTCGAATCGGGCCAGCCCGAAATCGCTGAGCACGTCGTTGACCAGGATGTTCGGGGGAGTGCCGATGAGGGTCGTCAGCCCCCCTAGGAGCGCGCCGAAGGCCAGCGGCATGAGCAGGCGCGAGGGGTTGCGACCGGTTCGGTGAGCAACGTCCATCACGACCGGGAGCAGCAGCGCGGCAACGCCCACGTTGTTGAGCACCGACGACATCAGCCCGGCGGTCAGCATGATCGCCGCGATCAGCCGGGCCTCTCCGTTTCCGGCGACCCGGAGCACTTGCCTGCCGATGAAGTTCGCCACCCCGGTGCGGGTCAGGCCGCCGCTCAGAATGAAAACTGCCCAGACGGTGATCACTGCCGGGCTGCTGAACCCGGAGAGCGCCTGCGCGGGATCCACCAAACCGGTTAGCGCCAGGGTGCCGAGCACCAGCAGGGCGACCACGTCCATTCGGACCTTCTCGCTGATGAGCAGCACGAACGCGCCGGCCAGGATGGCAAGCACCAGGCCCATCTCAAGAGTCACGGACATCGCCTCGAGGCGCTAATTCAGTGGGTTGGAAATCGAGCAGTGCTCGAGCTGGAGAGGGCAGCGGGGGGATGCTTTGGTCTGCCGGGTCTGCGGGCACGATCCGACCGGCTCAGGCGGTCGCCATGTGTTTTCCAAGCAGCCGGCGGGCGTCCTCAATGACCTGGCGCGTCACCGACCGCGCATCCTCACCCGTTGCCCGCATCGGCCGGCCAAAGCTCACCCGAGCCGAGACGGCTGGCCAGACTGGGGAAATCATCTGCTCGATCACCTGCAAGAACTCTGCCAGTCTCTGGCGATCTCTCGGCTGGCTGCGAAGCCGCGCAATCGGATTATTCAGGCTCGAACGAGACAGCACCCCGCTCACGATCGCGGTCACGATTTCGACTTGTGGGACGGCACGGGCGATGACCCCCAGGCTTGCTGACCAGTTGGAGATCGACTCCTCCGCGCCGGGCAGGTGGTCCGGGTCCGGTTCGACCACTCCTCGAGGAAAGATCAAGAGCGTACCACCTTCGCGTAGGTGGCGGATGCACGCGCGCACGACTTCCATTCGCTGGGAGGAGTCTAGTATGGGTGTGTATATGAAGTGCCGGGCGGCGTTCGGGAGACCTCGGAAGAATGGAAGGTCGCTCACCACGACCTTGACATCGTCGCGCGGCAAGCTGCTTGCGATTGCCAGCATGTCGGCCGCGCCGGGATGGTTGGCGGCCACCAGTACGGGGCCCTGCTTCGGAACCGAGTCTTGCCCCCTGACTTCCAGGCGGCTGATCAATCGTGGCAAAACCTGGCGGGCGCCCGCGGGGAGACCAGAATCTGCCACGATCCGATCGAATTTCTCGGCAAGCCGGGCGAAGCTGCTCGTGGGCGCCCACACCAGCGGGTTGATCAAGTGCCGCAAGCGCGTGTCCGGAGCTAGCCCGAGGGCCTGATAAATCTCTTCCTTGAGCGCACGCCTCAGTTCGCGCCCGTTGGCGCGAATGAGCGGCTTGGAAGTGGAATCTGCTGCCTGGTCCATTCTGAGCGCTGAGACAATCAATTATAGCCCGAGGCTTGGCGGCTTCGGTCTCGGATTGACCGAACCGCCGGCTGGCTGCAGAATAAGGGCACGCTCCACGGAGGCAGCATGCAGATTGACCTGAATGACCGGGTCGCGATCGTGACCGGCGCTTCACGCGGGATCGGCAAAGCGATCGCGGTGGCCTATGCCGCGGCCGGTGCCAAGGTGGTGCTCGCCAGCCGCAAGCAAGAAGGTCTGGCTGAGGCCGCCGCCGAGATCCAGGCCGCCGGCGGAACGGCGTTGCCGGTGGCCGCCCACGTTGGCGATGAGCAGGCCGTGGGCGCTCTGGTGGAGAAGACGCTGGAAGCCTTTGGACGGGTCGACATCGCCGTAAGCAACGCGGGAACCAATCCGCACTTCGGCCCGACGCTCTCGGCCACCGCCGCCCTGTGGGACAAGATCATGGAGGTCAATCTGCGCGGCGCTTTCCTGCTCTGTCGGGCGGTGGCGCCAATCATGGAGGGGCAGGGCGGCGGGCGGATCGTGATCATGTCCTCGATCGCCGGCATTCGCCCCTCCCAGGGCTTAGGCATCTACAGCGTCTCGAAGGCGGGCCTGAACATGCTGACCAAGGTCCTGGCACAGGAGCTCGGGCCCAGCAAGATCCGGGTAAACGCCATCGCACCGGGGACGATCAAGACCCGCTTCAGTCAGGTGCTGGTGGAGACCGAGGAGATCGCGCAGCGGATCGTCTCCCGCACGCCGCTGGGCTACATTGGCGCGCCGGAGGATGTGGTCGGCGCGGCGTTGTTCCTGGCCTCGCCGCTGTCGGATTACGTGACCGGCGCGGTGATCACGGTCGATGGCGGCGCGAGCGCCTATGGGGAACTGGGGTAGGCCTCAACTGCGCACGGCACTCAGCCGCGCCACATCCTGCTCGGTGGCAATGGCAGACCCGACCCAAACGGCCGGATCCACGAAGGGACCAAAAACCGGGGGACCTTTCTCCGGGGTAAGAAAGGTCCCCCCGCACCGGCGGCAGTGTTCGCGTTCGACTTCTCTGTGTAGAGCGACTTCCAGCGGGTCAGTGCACCGCGGGCAGGACGTCATTCCATCCCCATTAACCCTCGGTCGTCGCTGAGGCTTCTGATCTGCCCGGGCGAGATCAGGCGGCCGGGAGCACTTAGTTCCACGACCCGATGATCAGAGCCATCACCAATATCACCAGCAGATGGTTGCCGTTCTCAACCAGCCACAAGCCGAGCTTGCG
>CAYHJH010000068.1:0-2351 GCA_964356605.1 uncultured Anaerolineaceae bacterium | reverse complement strand
TGGCCGGCGAGGCAGCCGCGGTGGCTGCGCAGCGAGCGATGCGGGGTAGCGACGCGGTGTATGCGGCGACCGCCTTTCGCTACGGGGCTTCGCTGGTTACTTTGGACCTGGAACAGAGGGACCGAGTCGCTGCGGTCGTGGATTGCTACACGCCGGAGGAAATTCTAACGGGGGGATTCGAAGGAGGAAGTTGATCCTGACTTAGGGTGCCACCGTCGGTTCGATCACTTGCCACGTGCGACCGCCATTGTTGGACCGCACCACGGCGATCTCAGCGCGGTTGCGGGCCACCGCCCAGGCGAGCTCCGCGCTCACGAAGCTGAACTGCCCGTCCCAGCTCACCGTCTTGATCAGCCTCCACGACCGGCCGCCGTCTTCGGTCTTGTGGATTTCTCGCGACAGTGCCCAGCCCGTGGTTGGGTTCAGCAGTAATAACTCGCCACCCGGATACACGCTCGTCGTCCAGGTCCGTCCACCGTCCTCCGTCGTGTAGAGATAGCTCACCGGTCCGCCTGCCTGCCGATTGCATTCGACGACCACTGCGCCCTGCGACCCGGACTGCAGGTTCGGCGAGTGCGTCCGGCAGAGGGTCGATGTCTCGGCAAACGCCCGTTTACCCGCTGGCGGCGCGAGTTCAATTTGCAACCAGGTGTTCCCACCATCCTCCGTCCGGTCGACGAATACGCCGCCGCCCAGCTCGAACGGACACTCGTTGGTCATCCAGCCGATCAGCGGATCGGCGAAAGCAATGCCGGTCTTGTGGCACGGCGACAGTGTGTCCGGCGGCACTCGAGCGGACTCCCAGTTGAACCCCCCATCTTCCGTTCGGACCAGCGTGTATCCGTGCTGACCGGCGCCGACGCCGAACTCGACCAGCATCCATCCATGGTCTTCATCGGCGAAAGTGATAAGAGGCGGCCCCTCGTTGAGGTCCATGGGTGCGGCCAAGGCGCCTGGCTGCCAGTTGACTCCGTCCGAGGTCCGCCATGCGCTCAGGGCATCGATCGTCTGCGGCCCGCCTACGAAAGTCGGGGGGTAGTAGACGACCCATCCCACATACGGATCCAGGAAGAACCCGGTTGCCGAACGCGGGGTCTCGGTCGGAGGATCGGCTCGCTCTGGCGGCGTCGTGTCAATCCAGGTCACGCCGCCGTCTTCCGTTCGGAGAACATGCGGCCCATCCCCGCCGATCGCCCAACCCAGGCTGTCGGTGAGCATGTGGATCTCGCGGATCACAAGCGGGGTTCCAGGTGTGAGGCGCGCGATTGGCTCGCCGAGGGGCTCGGGCGTGTAGACCGTGACGCGGGGCTCGGTCAGCCCCCACAACCGCACCGTTCCGTCGAGCGATCCGGAGGCGAGCTGCTTCCCGTCCGGCGAGAAGGCGACGCTGATCACCGGGCCCGTGTGACCGCTCAGGGATTGAAGCAGCGTGCCGTCCACGGCGCTCCAAATCCGGACCGTCTGATCGAACCCTGCCGAGGCCAGGAGCGCACCATCGGGCGAAAAGGTGACCCGATCCACCGACCCTGAGTGCCCACTCAACGTTTGTAGGAGAGTTCCGGTGCCGGCCGCCCAGAGGCGGATGGTCCCATCGATCGAGGCGGCGGCCAGCGTGACTCCGTCGGGAGAGAATGCCACGCTTCGAACGCTTGGCGCCTCATTCCGGAGTTCACCGATGAAGGCGCCGTCGCTCACTCGCCAAAGCCGGACCAAGCCGTCGAGCGATCCGGTGGCGAGAATCTCACCATCCGGCGAGAAAGTGACACTCGTGACCGGCCGAGTGTGGCCCCGCAGGACGATCGCCTCTGCGCCGACGTCCACCCGCCACAGGCGGGTCGTGCCATCATCCGATCCGGAGGCGACAAACTCGCCGGTCGGTGAGAAGCCGACGCTGTTCACCCAATCGGTGTGTCCGATCAGCGTGTGCCGCCGGGTCGAGCTGGGCAGGTCCCAAATCGTCACCGTGTCTTGTTCAGACTCTGGCAAATCCTGTCCTCCGGTGACGAGCAGGGCCCCGTCTGGTGAGAAGGCGAGGCTGAGTGGGGTGACGTCGCTGTCCAGGCGCGCTTCCTTTATTAGGGTCACGGAGTCAAAAAGGCCTACACCGTGGATCGTAGTGACCGCCAGCATGGACCCATCCGGAGCCCATGCCAGTTCACCGGCCAGGCCTTCTTGCAGAATGCCGATCTGACGCAGGTCCGACACATTCTCTTGCACGATCGTATCCGCCAGCGGGGTTGCGGTTAGTTCAGTCGGGGGCGGGGGGGAGAGTGGCAGCGAAGTGGGGCCTTCGATAGGGAACGGGGTCGGAGCGGCGCCGGGCAGGAGCTGGCAGGCCGTGGCGGCGGTGA